>JAISMA010000100.1 GCA_031276985.1 Helicobacteraceae bacterium
CGCGATCGCTATAATCCAAAGCATTTTCGCTCCTTTATTGCGCTTTTGCGATTGTGGCAGAAATAACCTAAACGACAAACCCTCGTTCAGATCGTAGCCAGCCGCGACGTTTGGGGCGAAGCAAAATAAACGTTTAGGTTTCGCGCTTGCGCGATAGCGCGATTACTCGTCGCGGTCGTTAGCGGGACTTGCCGATACGATCGCCTCGGCTCTTGCCAAAGCGCGGTCGATGTGATCGCAGATATTCGCCTCGCCGATCAGCTTGTGCAAATCCGCCCTGCGAATACTGCGATAGACGTTATTATTCACGCCGCTCAAGACCAGCGTCGTTCCCTGTTTGGCGGCGCTATTGTGCAACTCTTCAAGCGCGATTAAGCCCGCCGCGTCCGCCATTGGCACGTAGCGCATTCGCAAAATAAAAACCTTCGGCGGCTTTGAAAAAATCCGAAGCGTATCGCGCAGCCGCTCCGCCACGCCGAAAAACAGCGGACCAAACAGCTCGTAAACCTCCGTGTCGTTTGGCACGATCTTTTTGCTAATCGCGTCGGGATCGCCCTCCTCGTCGCTAAGCGTGCTATCCAGCGCGTCCTTGAACGACTTGATCTGCGTGCCTTCCATCATCTTTTGGATAAACACCAGCGACGCCATCGAAATGCCAGCCAAAATCGCAATGTTTAGATCGACCAGCACGGTTAGCGCAAGCGTCATAAACAGCACGGCGGCATCGCTTTTTGGCGCTTTGAGGATTGACTTTATGCGCTTAAATTCGCTCATATTCCACGCGATCACCACCAAAATCCCCGAAAGCGCCGCCAGCGGCACATGCGCGATAAACGGCGCGAGAAAAAACATAATCAGCAACAGCCACGCCGCGTGAAGTATGCCTGAAACGGGCGTTTTCGCGCCGTTTTGGATATTCGCGGCGGTGCGGGCGAGCGCTCCCGTGGCGCAAATCCCGCCAAACAGCGCGCTTGCGACGTTCGCCGTTCCTTGACCGATGAGTTCGGCGTTGGAGTTGTGGCGCGTCCCCGCCAGCCCGTCCGCCACCACCGCGCTAAGCAGCGATTCAATGCCCGCCAGCAACGCGATCGTCAGCGCGCTTGGAAACAGCTCCCGAATCCTAGCGAAGGTGATTTCGGGAAAACTCGGCATGGGTAGCATATTTGGAATGCCTCCGAAACGGCTTTGGATCGTCTCGATCGGCGGCGCGAAAACCATGCTAATCAGCCCCATTACGCCTACGACCACGACGGGACCGGGAATGCGCGGAATAAACCGCTTGCACAAGACGATAACCGCCACCGACGTGATCGCTACGCCAAGCGCGGCGGGGTTAATCGTGCCGATCGACTCGGCGTATGTGATCAATCGATGTAAAAAATCGGTCGGCAGATCGCCCTCGATCGTAAGCCCCAAAAAATCTTTAATCTGCGAAAAGATTAGCAATATCGCTATGCCGCTTGTGAAGCCCGTAATCACGGGATAGGGAATGAAGCCGATCAAAATCCCCGCTTTGCAAAAGCCAAGCGCGATCAAAATTACGCCCGCCATAATCGTGGCGATCGCTAGCCCGTCGAAGCCAAATTGCGAATAAACGGTGGCGACGGTAACGGCGAAGGCGGCTGTGGGACCGCCGATTTGAAACTTGCTGCCGCCAAACGCGGAGATGAAAAAGCCCGCGACGACGGCGGTAAAAAGCCCGCGTTCCGGCGGCAAACCGCTTGCAATCGCGATTGCCATAGCAAGCGGCACGGCGATCACCGCCACGGTCAAGCCCGCGATCGCGTCCGCGCCGAAACTTTTAAGCGAGTAACCTCGCAACGAGTGCGCTAGTTGCGCGCCGTATAGATTGTGGATCGTTTTTAACGCGCCGCCAATGGTCATGACAAGCCTCTAGGAGTTTTTGGGGTGAAACAATACTCAAAATAGCTTAGTTTGCTATTAGCTTTGGCGTTTTGACGCAAAAATCCGCTCTCGCCTTTTTGCAAAAATAAATGGCGAAGCGTTTCGCGCCGCATCGCGCAAGCGCCCTCGCCCACTATCGTCAGCGTTGATTGGCAATGGCTGTTTTGCGATTTTCTTGTCAAATTTTGATGAGCGTGCCGATCGTCGTTCCTGCGCCAATCCCTTGCGAAGGCAAGGGACATGCCCGATCTTTTCCCGTCTGCCCGCGCTCTTCCGGTCATATCCGCGAAGGCGGGTATCTAACATTAAGATATTCGCGGATCAAGCGCCCATTCGCAAGCGCTTATCATTGCTTCGCGATGTTTGGATTCCCGCCTTCGCGAGTACGACGATGATAGGTAAAAGACATTTTGAGGTAGCTGTAAGAACGATGATCGCGCTTTGTTTGGCGGCGGCTTTTGCTTTTGGCGCAAAGAGCGCAAAAGAAGCGTACGATCGCGGTGTGGCGGCGCAAAATCGCGGCGATTATCAAGAGGCGATCAAACAATATACAGAAGCGATCAAAGCCGATCCAAAACTTGCGATAGCTTACGCTTATCGCGGTATGGCTTACTATAATTTAGGCGATTACAAACAGGCGATCACAGATTGCAATCAGGCAATCGAAATCGATCCAAAACTTGCAATGGCTTACAGCGTTCGTTCAGACGCGCATTTAGCGCTAGGCGATGATAAAAACGCCGAAAAAGACGGTCGCAAAGCGTGTGAATTGGAGATGACTCACGCCTATTGTAGCCC
>JAISMA010000150.1 GCA_031276985.1 Helicobacteraceae bacterium
CTTATCGTCGTTACCAAAGAGGACGCAAAGCTGAAGTTCTCGATTGAATACGACGTTGATAGCAAAGGCGGGAACGGCGTTGAAGTCGATATAGACGACATTGTTCCAACTAGACTTAAGTTTGGCTTAGCGCAGTAAACATTTGGCGGGAGCGGCAAAAAGCGGGGAGAGGCGCTATGATTCGTTATGAATAACGCGCTTGATATGTACGCTCGTTTTGAGCCGCTGATTCCGTTTGCAAAAGAGATCGACAATCTGCATAGCCGCTTTTTATCAAAACTGCAAACGTTAAACGCCAAAAGCGTTTTAGACGTCGGTTGCGGAAGCGGCGCGTTTTTATCGCGTTTGCAGTCGGCGAAAATAGCCGCGAAAGGAGTCGATCTAAGCGCCGCTATGGTTCAAATCACAAAAAGCAAAGGGCTAAACGCCGAACAAATCGATCTTAAAGACGAGATAGGATTTTACGACGCTTTGAGCGCGATTTTCGACGTGGTTAATTATATAAACGACGAAACGCTAATCGACTTTTTTCGCGCCGCGCGAGATCGGCTAAATCCAAACGGAGCGTTTGTTTTCGACGTTAATTCGCTTTACGGTTTCAAAACCGCAGAAGGCGATCTTATCTTGGAAAACGCCGATCGTTTCGCGGCGGTTAGCGCCGATTTTGACGGCAAAACTCTGCTTAGTCGCTTTACGCTTTTTGATCGCAAAAACGACGATTATAAACGATCCGATTGGCGCGTAACGCAGTACTATCATTCGCCAAAAACGATCGCTAACGCGCTTAATAAAGCTGGGTTCAAAAGCGTTGAAATCGAGGAAATTTATCTGTATGGCGGCGCGAAGGCGGACAAGTTATTATTTTGCGCCAAAATCTAGGGTTTGAAGCCTTCAAAAACGATATTATCCGCGACTTTTCCAGCTTTTTGCAAATCCTCTTCGTTTTTGACAGTCCAAGCCAAAACGGGGATTTTGTGGAGCTTTCTCGCAATCGTTACGCGCCAAAACGGAAGCGAATTTAACTCGTAACTTATAAACGCGGGCTTAACGGCGCGCAGGTCAAAAAGTCGGCGCAACCTGTATTTTTGCCAAGCCGATCGATCTTCGCCCTTGAAAGAGCAGCTAATAATTCCGCGAGGTATATCGGGCGCGTTTTGGCGAAACCAGATCAACGTTTTTGGATCAAAACTAGCCACCGCAACCGTCGGCTTGAAATGGCGAATTAGCGCCAAAAGCCGCTTCTCCAGCAAATAATCGCTTTCGCTTGATCGCTTGACGTCAATATAGATCGGCGCGGTTATCCGCTCAAAAACGGACTCCAGCAGCGGAATCATTTGTCCCGCGCCAAAAAGCGGAACGTTTTTAAGGCTTGTCGCCTCCAGATCGCTCGTGAAGCCGTTTAATCCCGTCATGCGCGCGAGAGTCTCGTCGTGAAAAACCGCGATCGAACCGCCTTTGATTAGCCGAACATCCAACTCTATCGCGTATCCCGCTTCTTGCGCCGCCAAAAACGCGGCGATTGAGTTTTCGGGTATATTTTCGCCGTGAAGCCCGCGATGAGCGATCGGCGTTGTTACAAACCATTGCGCGTCCATAGGCGTTATTCTATCAGCGGCACGATAATTGCTAAGCGTTTGAGAGTAAAATTGCGTTAAAAAGGCGAAAAGATGCGGTTAAAATTTGCGGCGATCGCCGCGTTGTTGTTAGCTTGCGCGGATTTATTCGCGATTGAGGTTTTGGTTGCGCCCGCCGATCGCGATCGGCTTATAAAAACGCGAGACGGCAGACAAATTCGTCTAAACGCCGGCAGCGAGCTAATCCGAACGGACGACGGACGACTCGCGGTAAGAAGGGCGCTAACAAACGGGGAGCGAAACCCGAATGCGCCGCTTGAGCCAATCAAGCCAAGCGCGGAGGTTTCAGCCGATCGCTGGATATGGTTTGCGGGCGCGGAAGGCGCGGTTGGATCGGTTGATCGCGATTACAAAATCAAGACAAACGAACACAACAAAAGCGCGACGGAATACGAAACGATCGACTACGAAGGTCATCGCTTCAAAACTGACGGCGGATCTAGCAAATTCTCCAAAGACGAAAGCGTTACCACCTTCGCCGTTGTCGGCGGCTTAAAAGACGATCAAGAGCAAAACTACTACCAGCTTGGCTTCTACACAAACGACAATATCGACGAGATCGCCTTTAGCGCGCAGTTTGGCTTTGTCTCGATCGCGTTTTACGACGAGCGGATAATTCCCTATGCGCGTTTGACGGTCGGCGCGGGTTTTGAGGACGGAATCGACTCGCTTGATTCGGACAGCTTCGCCTTTGGCGGCGGAGTCGGCGCGACATATATATTCAGCCCAAACGTCGAGTTTTACGGCGGGCTAGAATACCTGTTGCGTAATTTTGGCTCCGCAAGCGGCGAAGCGACAAAAACGGGCGGCGGATCGATGACCTACGGATCGCTAAAGCGCGAGGAGACGGAGACGAGATTTTATATCGGCGCGCGGTATTTGTTTAGATGAGAGCCGCTTTCGCCGCCGCTTTAGCGCTTGTTTTGTTTGGCGGTTGCGCGGAGAAAGTCGCGCCGATCGACGCGATCGAAGGCGTTCCGCAAAAAGCGCCCGATTGGATTCAAAACCCCGATATAAACGGCAGATTTAGCGCCACGGGCGGCGCGACGCAATCGATCGGCGGCGCGAAATTTCAGCATATCGAGGCGAAGGCGAAGGCGAGCGAGATTCTGCGCGCGCGTCTTGAAAAAATAGCTCTCGCCGCCGCGAAGGAGTGTTTGAACGCGCTAAAAACGGCGAAAGTCGACGACGAAACGATCGAAAAAGACGCGAAGCTGGCTTCGTTAATGACGGTTGCGAGAGCTTCAAATCAATTTGAGCGGACGCATATATGGTGGTCGCCCGCACGCGATTATTACGCGCTGCTTCGCATATCCGAAGAGCGGTTTGAGGCGACGCTAATCGACGCGATCGCGCAGTTTGTCAAATCAAACGAGGATTACTCGTTAAACTTTGGTATGCTTCGCGGCATGGAATTGATAGAGAACGCGGCGCGAAGCGCGATTGCCGCCGCGAAATGAGGTTGAATGCGATTTATTTTTTTGTTTGCGGCGATCGTAGCGAGCGCGTTCGCTTATAAAGACGCTTTTTATATTGGCGCGTATGGCGGCGCAATCGACGGGACACTTGAAAAAAAAGAGGAAACCGATCTAAGCGACAAGACCTATTTGCAGGGTTTTAGGCTTGGCTGGAACAACAACATGCAGTCCTCTTTTTTTGCGAAAATCCGCTGGGAACTTTTCTATGAGCGCCGCGATTTTGAGTACGATTTCAACGGCGCGAATAAAGAAGAAGACGGCTGGCATGCGGGAGCGTCCGTCGCGTTTGGATATAACGTCGATTGGTTTTTGACGCGGGAGCTTGTTCCGTATTTCAAAATTGGCGCGGGGCTTGGCGGATTTGGCGAGGATTTGGAGGACGGATCAAATCTGCATTTGGGCGTCGGACTCGTCTTTTCGTTTCGCTATTTTGAGCTGACGGCGGAGGCAAGGCGGGAGTTTTGGCAGTTAAGCGGCTATCGCATCCCGTTTCAAACGCCGTTCTCAAACGACGGCTCAATCGACGTTTTAAGCGCGGGGCTTAATTTCAAGTTTTAACCGCGTCCGAAGCCGCCTCTGTTTTTATTCGCATATCAAGTTGCGGAAACGGAATGGCAATCTTCGCTTCGTTTAGCGCGTCGTAAATGAGCGGCAGAAAATCGTACTCATACGGAACGGGATCGTTAGCGCCCGT
>JAISMA010000154.1 GCA_031276985.1 Helicobacteraceae bacterium
TATACCCGCGCTATAGAATTAGAGCCAAACTATGCGGACGCATACGTTAATCGCGGCGGCGTTTATAAAGAATCGGGCGATATTAAAGCCGCGATCAACGACGCGCTAAAAGCGAAAGAACTTGGCGACGACGAACTGTATGAACAACTTAAAGAGGAAAATCTTTTGCAAGAGTAACGCGAATATTCGCTGAAGTGGTGCCGAGAGGGGGAATCGAACCCCCACGCCTTGCGGCGCCGGATTTTGAGTCCGGTGCGTCTACCAGTTCCACCATCTCGGCTTTGAAAAACGCGATTGTAGCAAAAAACGTTGAAATTTGGCGCAACCGCGCTTTCAAGCCCGTTCTCGCCGCGCTTTTTTGCGCCAAACGATACAATTATAAGACCAATTCAAAGGCGAAAGATGAAAATTTGCAGCGTTTTACTCGCGATTTGTTTGGGCTTGATCGCCGACGTTTTTGTTTTAGAAAATAGCTATTTGATAAACGACGAGGAAATCAGAGCTTCCGATCTTATTAAAATCGACGCCGAATCGGATTTTACCGTCGATAGATTTGAAAATAAAAGCGCCGTTCAAACGCCGCTTAGCAAACTAAAACGAATATTTAGCGAGCGCAATATATCTGTCGACTCGCAATATCCGATTGTTACGTTTTATTATTCGCGCGATATTGATTTAGAGCTTATCAAAGAAGCGTTAAAAGATCGTTTTACGGAAACCTATCCGTCGATTAACGTAGACGATATAAAGATCGCGCCTATGTCGTTTAGCGATATAAGCGCTCTTGAAATCGCGCAGGTTGATATTTCGCCCAACGCGCTTAGACGTAACAAGGGCAGTTTCGCGGTTTGGCTCGGCGCTAACGACGAAAAGGTAAAACGGCTATTTTTTTCCTTTGAGATCGCGGCGCATTTGCGCGTTTTGCAAGCCGCCAAACAGATCGAGCGCGGAACGATATTGTCCAGCGATAACCTTAAAGAAGTTTTGATAGCTTTCGAGCATATATCCGCTAAACCGATCGATAAATCCGCGCTAGGCAAAATCGCGGCGAAAAACAGACTAAACAAAGGCGAGATTATCACCGATCGCGTAGTAGCCGCGCTTCCCGACGTGAGAAAAAATTCGCAAATTACGACGGAACTTATTAGAAACGGCATAAAAATATCGTTTATAGGCGTCGCTCAAAAAGACGCAAATATCGGCGAGCTTGTAGCGATAAAAGATCAGAATAAGCGCGTTTTCACCGCTAGGATAATATCAAAAGAGTTGGCGAGGATAGAATGAAAATCATCGTTGGGATTAGCGGGGCAAGCGCCGCGAGTTTAGGGCTTAAAGCCTACGATCTAATACCGAAAAACCATGAGAAATATCTTGTGGTAAGCAAACGCGCCAAAACCGTTTTGCAAAAAGAGGAAGGCTACGATAACGACGATATATCCGCGCCAATCGCAAGCGGATCGTTTGGATCTGACGGCATGCTTATCGCGCCTTGCAGCATGAATACGCTGGCGAAAATATCATGCGGAATCGCCGATAATCTTCTCACTCGCGCCGCCGCCGTAACGATCAAAGAAAAACGTCGTCTCGTTTTAGCTCCGCGAGAAATGCCTTTTGATCCGATCGCGCTTAAAAATATGTTAAGACTTTCGAGGCTTGGCGCGGTTATAGCGCCGCCAATTTTGGGCTACTATTCCGATCGGCAAACGATCGAGGATTTAGAGCGTTTTATCATTGGCAGGTGGTTTGATCTGCTTGGAATTGAAAACGATCTGTATCGGCGCTGGGGATCGCGATAGATCAAGCCGTTTCGACGCGCCGCGAAAGCGCGATCGGCAAAGTTTAATGTCGCGCTTGTTAGCATTCGCAAAAAGACTATAAGGATTATTAAATGGTTACGACGACGGGCATAACTCAACGTTACGGTTCGCGGGTGTTGTTTGAAAACATAAATCTGACGCTGGACAAAGGCAAGCGTTACGGCTTGATCGGCGCAAACGGCGCGGGCAAAACGACCTTTTTGAAGATTTTGACGGGTCAGATTGAGCCTAGTTCCGGCTCTGTTTTTGTCGATCCAAACATTCGGACGGGCGTTTTGGATCAAAATCAGTTCGCATACGAAAATTACACGCTTTTCGACGCGGTTTTGATGGGCAATAAGCGCCTTTACGACGCGATGAAAGAGAAGGAAAAACTCTACGCCGAAGGCGCTTTCGACGACGAAAAGGTCAATAACCGCCTTGCGGAGCTGGAGATGATCACCGCCGAAGAAGATCCGACGTACGAAGCCGACACGCGGGTAACGAAAATTTTGGAAGAGCTTGGCTTTGACGAAGATCGGCGGCAAAAAAAGATGAGCGAAATAACGGGCGCCGAGAAATTCAAGGTACTTTTGGCGAAGGTTTTGTTTCCAAATCCCGACGCGCTGTTTTTGGACGAACCCACGAACAACCTCGATCTGCCGTCGATCGCGTGGCTTGAGGAGCGGCTCATTCGCCATGAGGGGACGATTGTCGTCGTGTCGCACGATCGCCACTTTCTGAACGCGGTTTGCACGCATATGCTTGACGTGGATTATAAAACAATCCGCGAATTTACGGGCAATTACGACGATTGGTATATCGCCGCGACGATCATAAGCAAACAAACCGAGCTGGAACGCGAAAAAAAGCTCAAAGAAAAGGCGGAGCTGGAGAAGTTCATCGCGCGTTTTAGCGCCAACGCATCCAAAGCAAAGCAAGCCACGAGTCGCCAAAAGCAGCTTGAAAAACTCGATATAGAGGCGATCAAACCCTCGTCGCGGCGCGATCCGAGCATTGTTTTTAAGCCCAACCGCAAGATTGGCAACGAGGCTTTGAAGGTGGAAAATCTATCAAAAAGTTACGGATCGCACAAGGTGTTCGAAAATCTGAATTTCATTTTCGAGCCAAAAGACAAGGTTGCGCTAATCGGCGCAAACGGCGTGGGCAAGACGACCTTTTGCAAGATACTAGCGGGCGAGCTTGAGGCGGATAAAGGCGCGGTCAAATGGGGCGAAACCGTGCAAAAAGGCTATTTTCCGCAGGATACCGCCGATCGCATAAACGGCGCGGCGACGCTCTACGAATGGTTAAGAGCGTTTGACAAGAAAGCCGATTTGGGCGTGATCAGAAACTGCTTGGGGCGCATGCTTTTTAGCGGCGAGGAGCAAGAAAAGAGCGTTTCGGGCGCAAGCGGAGGCGAAAAACATAGAATGGCGCTTGCGAAATTGATGCTTGAAGGCGGTAATTTTTTGGTGCTAGACGAGCCGACAAATCATCTCGATTTGGAGGCGATTGTGGCGTTAGGCGAAGCGCTTTATCAGTTTGAAGGCGCGGTTATATGCGTCGCGCACGATCGCGAACTGATCGACGCTTTCGCAAACCGCGTGATCGCTTTTGGCGAGGACGGAAGCGTAACGGATTTTATAGGCTCTTACGAGGAGTTTCAGGCGCGAGGCGCAAAATAAGCCGCCAAACGATCGCCAAATTTGGCGGGATAAAAGCGCTGCGAGAACCAAAAATGCGCTAAACTTTGCTTAATTTTCGGCGGGCGCAAGAAGGATTTTGAAATAAAGAAGGATTTTGAAATGACGACGGGATTAAACGACATCAGCCGCGACGAGTTTAAGCTGTTTCAAGATTACATTTATAAAAACGTGGGCATTTCGCTTGCCGATCATAAAATAACGCTAGTGCAAGGCAGACTTTCAAAACGCCTTCGCGCGCTTGGATTAAATAGTTATAAAGAGTACTACGATTATATGATCGCCGATCGTACGGGCGAAGAAGAATATCATCTTATAAGCGCGATCAGCACGAACGTTACGCAATTTTTTCGAGAAAGCTCTCAATGGGATTTTCTAAAAGAACAACTGCCGAATATACTCGCCCAAAAAGCCGACAAAAAACTGCGAATATGGTCCGCCGCATGCTCTAGCGGCGAAGAGCCGTATTCGATCGCGATCTTTTTACACGCCAACATTCGAGATTTTTCGCAATGGGATATAAATATATTGGCAAGCGATATTTCAAAAAGAGTTTTAACAAAAGCGCAAAGCGGCGTTTATGAAGAAAAAGACGTACAAGGCGTGCCGCGCAATTTATTGACTTCATATTTTACGGCGCGGCAGAGCGAGGCTGGCGAACGCGCATATCAAATAATAGATCCTATTAAAAAAATGATAACCTTTAGAATGTTCAATCTGGTTTACGACAGCTTTAATCTGTTTTATTCGCATTTTGACATTATATTTTGCAGAAACGTTATGATCTATTTCGACGCGCAAACTCAACAAAGGCTTATAAGCTCGTATCATAAAACGTTAATCGACAAAGGCTTGTTGTTTGTGGGACACAGCGAATCGCTCACCAGAAACAAAGACGAGTTCAAGCTGTTGAAACCGTCGATTTATCAAAAAATATGAAAGGCGACGCAATGACGACGCAAGAGATGAACGACGAAGATCTTATCGCAGAGCTATCTCGCAGGCTAAACGAAAAAAACGCCTCGATAAAAGAGACGGAATTTTTGACCAAAAAACTACTCGCGCTAAACGAAAAAACCAAAGAGAGCGAAGCGATCAAAGATCGCTTTATGTCGATAGTTAAAAACTCGTTTTCAAATCCGATAAAACCGTTGCTAGAACTAGCCGATAGCCTAACAAGCAAAAGCGGCGGCGAGATTGCCGCGATCGCGGATAAGATCAATATCGAATTGTTGCGGCTTGATTTTGAGCTTACCAATATCTTTGCCGCGACGGAGATTGAAGAGGGTAAAATAAACAACGCGTATTCAAGCATAAACTTTAGCGATATTTTTCAAAAGGCGCATAACGCTTTGCGCTATCTGATTAAAGAGAAAAAACTCGCCGTTCTTTTGAGCGCATGCGAAGATAGCGGTTTTGTCGCCGACGAGCGCAAAATATACGTTATTTTAATAAATCTGCTTTCAAACGCCTGCGAATTTTCTTATTTTGAATCGAACGTGATCGTCGAGCTAAAAAAACTAGAAAACGATTTTTTAATTTCGGTAACGGATTTTGGAGAGGGCGTACACGTGCAATACGCCGCGCAGGCTTATTGCAGATTCGCGCAATTTAGCGGCGGCAAAACGCGATCTCGTCAGGGGCTTGGTCTTGGACTTAGCGTCGCTAGAGGTTTTTGCGAAGCTATGGACGGGGCGATCGATTTTGAAAGCAAAGAGGGACAAACGATCTTTCGCGTAAAATTTCCAATCGCGAATAAATCTGGCGCCAGCGATCCAAATCGAGGCGATCTATTCGACGATTTCAAAAAAAACGCCGTGGAGTTATAACTTGGATGCGGGTTTTGGCGCAACGGATAAGGTTTATCCGCGCCATTTTATTCACGTCGGCGAGATATATATCGCTGAAAAACCTTCCGAAATCGCCACAGTGCTTGGCTCTTGCGTGGGAGTTTGTTTGTTTGATCGTAGATTGAAAATCGGCGGGCTTAATCACTATCTTTTGCCGCTTTGGAACGGCAACGGGCTTAAAAGCCCGAAATTTGGCAACGTATCGATTCCAAAAATGATCGAACAGATGAAGGCGTTAGGCTGTAAAATCGGCGATATGGAGGCGAAAGTTTTTGGCGGCGCAAGCGTTAGCGCCACAAACTTAGAAGATATGATGATCGGTAAAAAAAATATCGTTATCGCAAAAGAAATTTTGGCTCAAAATAAAATTCCGATCGTAGCGGAGGATACGGGCGGCAGGCGCGGCAGAAGGATCGTTATGAGAAGCGACGATAATCGCGTTTGGCTACGCTATACGGGAACGGAGGGTTAACGGCATGGGCGTTACAGTTTTGATCGCGGAATTTGGCGGCGGCTTGAAGCATGGAACGGCGCGTGAAATACTCAAAAAAGACCCGCAATTTACGATCGCGGCGACCGTAAAAGACATATTCAGCGCGCATAATCAAGCGGAAAAAATACGTCCGGATCTAATCTGTTTGGATTACGAAACGCAACAGGTAGATTACGCGCCGCATTTAAGAAAATTAGCGCCGCTTGCGATCCCCGTTTTGATCTATTCTCCTCTGAATGCAAATTCCGCGAAACTCGCGCTTGAGGCAATAACGCAAGGAGCGATTGATTTTGTCGTTAAACCGCGCGATTATGGTTTGGCGGCGGAAAAAGAGTTTGTCGACAAAATTCGCGGCGCGGCGAAATCAAAAATCGGTCAACCCAACGGCGCTAACCGCCCCAAACCGCCGACGTCATTGGCGCAATACGCGGCTAGAAAAAAAATTATCGCCATAGGCGCAAGCACGGGAGGCACGGAAGCGCTAAAAGAGGTGTTAATACGCATGCCAAAAAACAGTCCTGCGATAGTGATTGTACAGCATATGCCCGCGAATTTTACTGGACCTTTCGCGCAGCGCCTCGATTCTTTATGCCAAATTAAAATTAAAGAAGCTCAAAACGGCGACGAGGCGCTAGTAAATCAAGCGCTGATCGCGCCGGGCGATCGGCATATGTTTTTGCGCCGAAACGCTTCTGGATATTTTGTGGAAATAGCGGACGGCGAAAAAATTTCTGGACATCGCCCAAGCGTGGACGCGCTTTTTGAATCGGTGGCGCAATACGCGGGCGCGAGCGCGGTCGGCGTGATTTTGACGGGAATGGGCGGCGACGGCGCGCGCGGTTTGCTCAAAATGCATGAGGCGGGCGCGAAAACGGTGGCGCAAGACGAAAAAACGTGCGTGGTTTTTGGCATGCCAAAGGTGGCAATCGAGCTTGGAGCGGTGGATAGGATCGCGCCGCTAGAGGCGATTCCCGCAGTCGCTTTGCAGTTTGCGGCTGAAATTGCGTAGAGCTTAAAGCAAATATAAGATTCAATACACTACAATCCGCGCTTTAATTCTCAAACGGCAGAGTAGCTCAGGCGGTTAGAGCGTAGGATTCATAACCCTAAGGTCAAGGGTTCGACCCCCTTCTCTGCTACCACCGACGGCAATTAGCTTCGTTGCCAATCTTGAAAAATCGATTTTAATTCCGCCGCTACGACTTTGTATTTCAAGGATTTCTGAGCAACGCAAATGGAGAGGGTTAAGAAAATGGCGTACGTCAACGAAAAGGCGACCAAAGAGGATTAACAAATGAAAAACGCAATAAAAAAGACTCTTAAAGTAACCATTATATCAATCGCTATTATTGGCGTTTTGTTTCTTATAATGTCGCGATTCTTTGATTTCACTTCGTCTTTGATACACAGCGGCAAAATTAACCTTGCCGAAAAAGGGGTCGTATATGTTTGAATCTTCAAAAGTCGACGCGACATATGCAAAATTAACCTTGCCGAAAAAGGGGTCGTATATGCGTATTTATTCAAGCTCGGTTTCCAACTGCGCAAAATTAACCTTGCCGAAAAAGGGGTCGTATATGAAACCGATATAAAAATTTCTAAACAAGAGAAACTCTATGATTTTTCTTTCAAATTTATCACGGCGGAATCTGAACTATATGTTGAAAACTCAGATGGTCGTCAAATGTTAGAATTCCTAGATGGGAAAGCGGGGAATAGAGGCGGCGTTACGATACCTGTCAAACTAGCCATATATAGGTTAGACAAAGATAAAACCAGAGTAGTAAAAGTATGGATTGACAATCAAACATACAATACGACTGGGAAACACGCTGCGGGGATCAACTATATCGAGCGGCGGATAGCAAGTCATATTTTAGTTCCAGGCGTTTATCATGTTAGGCTTGAAACAATGGAAGATATATCTTTTCTAAAAGGAAGAGAGATATATCTCGAGATTAGAGAATGGCGAGTCAAATAATAAGGAGTAGCAATGTACGCATTGACAATTAAAATTGCCGCGGCAGGCGCTCTTGTGAAGCGAAACGAAGAAACAACAAAATCCGCAAACTTTCAACGATCTTAAAAATATAGCCGCTTGCTTGCAAGCGCAAGGCGGCGGGAATCTAGTATTAAGACATTCGCGGATCAAATGTCCATTCGTAAGCGCTTATCATTGCTTCGCGATGTTTGGATTCCCGCCTTCGCGGGCATGACGGTAAGTTTACGCGAAGGGTTTTATGACGATTTCGGGATTATTTTTTGGATACCCGCTTTCCTCCGCGTATGCGCTTCCTGCGGAAACGGGCGTTTCGTCGCGGGCATGACGAGGGACGCGGATTCTGCGACTTCGCGCAGAATGACGGAAAGCGTTGGAATGACGTAAATGCTGGATTTTTGCAAAAAATGAAAGCAAACAACAACGCGACGGATTAGACAAGAAGCGGAAACGACGCGCGGAACGCTTTGCGCCGTTTAACGCGGGAATGGCGGGATAATGCGATCCGATTACGCGGGTTTTTGCGGCGAATGTCGATAAACGGGCAAGCGGCGGGATCGGCGGCGCAGAATGTAACGCAATTCGATCGCGCGGTTTGCGGCGACCGCGGATAAGCGGGCAATAGGCGCAATCAATAGCGACAAACGTTAGCCGATTTCCTTGTACATGCTATCGCGCTCGATTGGCGTAAAACCCGCGCTGGTAATCAGATCGCGCATTAGCTTTTCATTAACGCCGTCTTTGCTGTCCGCGCCCGCCGCGCTGTTGATCGATTCGCGCTCGATCGTGCCGTCCATATCGTCCGCGCCAAACTCCTGCGCCACCAAAGCGAGATTCAGCGTCAAACCCACCCAATATGCTTTGATGTGCGGCACGTTATCCAAAATAATGCGACTAATCGCGATCGTTTTGAGTATCTCTTCGGAATCAAGCGGCTTTTTCACGTCCAAAAAGTTGTTTTTCGTCTGGTAAAGCAGCGGAATAAAGGCGTTGAATCCGCCCGTTTTTTTCTGCAAAGCGCGCAGTCTAAGCAGATGATCGACGCGGTGCGCGCGCGTTTCTATATGCCCAAATAGCATGGAAGCGTTGCTTTTGCGCCCGCGCCCGTGCCACAGCTCATGGATAAGTAGCCAATTGGCGGATTTCACCTTGCCGTCGCAAATTTGCGCGCGCAACTTTTCGTCGAAAATCTCCGCGCCGCCGCCCGGCATGCTATCCACTCCGCTTGCGATCATGCGATCTAAAATCTCGTCGAAATCGATAGCGTACGTCCTTGATAAAAAATCCACTTCCGCCGCCGTCATCGCCTTTAGGTGAATGCCGATCGCCGCTTTTTTGATCGCTTTGAACATCTCAAAATACCAATCCAGCCCCAGCTTTTTGTTGTGCGCGCCGACGACGTGAACCTCTTTCGCGCCTCTAGCTTGCGCTTTGACGGCGGTTTGCGCGATCTCGTCGATACTCATCGTATATGGATGCGGATTCTTGCGGTGCGCGGAAAATCCGCAGAAAAGACAGCGATCTGAACAGATATTCGTGGGGTTTATATGGCGGTTGCGATTGTAAAAAACCTTGTCGCCGTGATATTTGCGCCGTATTTCGTTTGCGCGCGCGCCAAGCTCGAACAGCTCCAGATCGTATAGTTTTAACGCCTCGTTTAGTTGCATTTTTTCTCCGTTTTTGGTCGTTTATTGTAGCCTCTGTTTGGTTTTGCGGCGCGATGACTTGCGGCGCAAGGCTATAATAACGCAAAAATTGCAAGGAGTAATTATGAAACGGGTGTTGACTAAATTGGCGGTTTTAACGGCGCTGGCAGTTTTTGCGATTGGCGCGGAAAATACGCCGAAGGGTTTAAGCAAAGAGCGGACGGTTTTGCTTAACGATCGCGGTATGGCGCAATACAGGGAATTAGCGCCGATGAATGTCGACGAGCTTTCGCGCTACGATTTCGCGTCGATTTTTGGAGAGCAAGACGGCTTTGGATGCTATCTTGCGTATATCGGCGATAATTTTCAGCGGCTACATATCGTATTTGATGAAATAGCAAAGATCGCGCCGCTTAAATACGCCGCAAAAGGACAGACAATGGTCAAAGGAAACTATAACGATTTTGGCGGCGAAATTACGATCGATAAAGCGTATAGATACAAAGAGTTTAGCGAAGGATTGGATGGCGAAATGATAGGTAAAATTGCCGATCAGGGCGTTATATTCGCCAAAGTAACTCTGCGCGAAAACGATAAACAAAAAGGAAGCGGCGTTTTCAAAGGCGATCTGATGACAACGTGGTATATCGACGCGGATAAAACCTTGCGATACGACGATATAGATAGCCATTCGGACAATTACGCAAACAATCAATTTTTGGGCGTTTGGACAAGCTATAAAACAAGCGCGCAAAAGCGCGTCGCTTGGGGGCAAGCTCGAATACCGCAAAGCAGAGGTTTTGATATTGGCGCGGGCGATTTTAGCGTCGATCGAAAATACCTAAAAAACGGCTGGAATGAACATGATTTGTGCGGCGGCGTTACATGGCGCAAAAAGTAGCGCGATCAAACGACCGATCATAAGGTAAAAAGTTGCGGTTAGGTTTTGCGGAAAAATTAGAGAAGCTAATCGCGCAAAACGCGGAAGATTTCACAATTTCAAGGCTTTTCAAAGAGGAGCGAACCGCATATTACGACGCGCTTTACAGCCGTTTTTCGCCCTCGCATCCGCGCGCGTTTTTGGTGTGGCACGCAAGGGCGATGGAGGAGTTTATCGCCGCGTTTTACCGCTACGTGTTGCGCGGGCATTTTGGCGATTACGCGCCGCCGTTTAGCGCGTTGCCGATCGCGTTTATCGCGCTGGGCAGTTTCGGCAGAGAGCAGTGCGCGCCGTATTCCGACGTGGATTTGATGATTGTTTACAAGGAGATCGCGGGATACAACATCAAACCGCTGATCGAGCGCGTGCTGTATTTGGCGTGGGATTCGGGCTTTCATCTGGGGCATCGCGTGCATGAGCTTGGCGAATTGGAAGCGGCGGCAAGCGGCGATATTACGATCAAAACCGCCATGCTTGAAGGGCGATTTTTTTGCGGATCGCGCCTGCTGAACGTGGAGATCGAAAGCAAGCTGAACAAAATTCGCCTTAGCGATCAGAGCGAATATATCGCGCAAAAACTCAACGAATACAATCTGCGCCGCGCCAAAAATCCAATCGCTATGGAGCCCGACGTGAAAGAAAGCGCGGGCGGGCTGCGCGACGCAAACGCGCTGTTTTGGGCGGCGCGGGCGCTTTACGGCGTTAGTTCCACGAAGGATCTTGCGGGATCGATTATCGACGACGAGGATTACAGGGAGTTTCATCAGGCGCTGGAATCGCTCTATCGCGTTCGTATCGCGCTTCATCTCATCGCCAAAAAAAAGTCCGATACGTTGCTGTTTCAGTATCAGCGCGAGGTTGCGATTATGCTGGGCTACGAGGACACCAAGACCCGCAAAGCCGAGCGATTTTTACTTCAGCGAGTTTTAAGCGCGTTAAAAACGGTCAGCCGACATTGCGAATACTATCTGGCGAAACTAACGCGATCAAAGCCAAAACCAAACGCGATCGCCGCGTCTTTTGACGAGCGCGCCGCGCTCAAAGACCTAACGCGCCGCGCCGCGCTTGCGCCGATCGGAGCGGATTACGACATTTCGTTTGCTATGGCTTTGCGCCGCGCCGAAGGTTTGCGGCTGGGATCGTCGACAAGACGGACGATTAGGGCGATTTTCGATCGCGCCGACTGCTACAAGATCGTCGCCGTTTTTGACGTAGCCGATCGGCTTGAAACGCTGTTGCCGCCGCTTAAAGGCGTGATCAATCTGGCGCAGTTTGACGGCTATCACACCCGCCCCGTAGACGAGCATTCGATTTTGACGTTGAAAAATATGTGCCTTCTTGAAGGCGAGCTTAAAGAGCTTTTTGGCGCGTTAAGCGGCGAGGAGCAGGCGCTGCTTCGGCTGACGGCGCTACTGCATGATTGCGGCAAGGGCGGCGCGCGCGATCACAGCGAGGCGGGCGCGTTAAGATTTCGCGGTTTTGCCAAAGCGCTGGGTTTTCGCGCCGATTTGACCGAGCGCGGAATGCTGCTTATCAGAACGCACACTTTGATGAACGCCGTCGCCAGATCGCGGGATATTTACAGCGATCGCGTCGTATTCGCGTTTGCTTCGAGGCTTGGAACAAAACCGCTTGTAACCATGCTCTATCTGCTAACCATTTGCGATATGAGCGCGGTCGCTTCGGGCGTTTATACGCCGTTTGCCGCCGAGTTGTTGCGCGAGTTATATATTAGAGCGATCGACGCGCTGGATAAAAGCGATCAGATCGACGAAGCGGCGACGCGCATTCGCAAGGAAAAACAACTGCTTTCATACGACGGTTTTACGGCGCTACCTTTTGCGTTGCAGCGGCGAATTTTGGGCATAGATTCCGCGCTGTTTTTTTTGAAGTACAAGCCTATGGAAATTGTTGAATTCGCCCGCCGCGCCGCCGCGACCAATCGCGTTAGTTTCACGGCGATCGGCGCAAGCTCTTTGACGCTGGAAGTAATTAGCAAAGTTCCGTTTAATCTAGGCTGGCTACTTGGTAAATTAAGCCGATTCGACTTGGGAGCAATGGATATATTTAAGCTATTTGACGGCGCAAAAATGTTTAGAATGTTTTTTCGCAAACCCTACGACGAGCCGATCGGAGCGCTGGCGCAACTCGTGGAAAACGCGCTGGATATGAATAGGGCGATGAAATACGCCCGCCCAATCATTAAGAAAAAGGAGATCGAGATCGATTGCGATCACTCGCCGACCTATGCGCGAATGAGTTTAGACGCGCCCGATCAGCAGGGGTTAATGGCGTTTATTATCGACGTATTCGATCGGCGCGGAATAGA
>JAISMA010000187.1 GCA_031276985.1 Helicobacteraceae bacterium
CGGCGGTTATTCGAGCGGCGGGCGGCGAATTCATAGGGCGGACGCGCCTAATGAGCCTTTGTTATCTTTTGTATTTGATCGGCGATTTGAAAACGTTTGATTTTAAGGAGGTGAAATGAAACCCGAAACAAGCGGCGCGGCTCAAAATGGCGAGGCGATCAGGCTATTTAAGCCAGCCAATAAAGGCGAGAAACAAAATCCAGCCCGCGATTGTTATGCCGAGCAGTTGGAAACCGAGCTTGAATAAATACGCAACCATAAGGGGATTATAGTGGAACAAGAATTAAAGATCAAGATTACCGTCGATCCGCAGACGGGCAAAATAAAAGTATTAAATAGCGACTTTGCCCAGCTTGCCAATCGCTCGGACGAAGCCGCCAAATCGGTCAATCGGCTATCGGATCGCATTAAAGCAATGGGTCATGCCAGCATTTTGGGCGTTTTATCTTATAAAACGTTAGCCGCGCCATTAGCGGAAGCCGCGCGCGAGGGCGTGAGATACAACGCGACGCTAGAGCAAACTGAGCTCGCGCTCAAAGCCACGATTAGCGGTTACATCGACGCGGCGACGGGCGCGGAGCGCATAACCAAAGCCAACGCTCTGGCGACCATTCAAATGGACAAACTACGCGCCGCCAGCGCCGAAACTGGCGTTAATTTCGGCGAGATGACCGCCGCCTTCAAAACCTTCTTACCCGGCGCGTTATCCGTCGGAATGAGCATGGACGGCGCGACCAAAGCCGCCGTTCGTTTGACGCAAGCGGCGAAAATGCAGGGGATTGAGTTCAACGCGCTTTTGGCGGGCATTGACGGCGTGGCGCGCGGCACAATCTTGGTTAATAGCGATTTCGGGCGCTTTCTGAACGCGCTTGGTTTGACAAACGAGGCTTTGAAAGAAGCGGCCGATAGCGGAAAAACCTACGAGCTAATCATGAGCAAACTCGCCGATATTCCCGACGTAGCCGCGACGGGAGCGAAGGGTTTCAACGCCTCTTTCGCCAGCCTTAGCGCGACAATCGACGAGTTGCGCGGCGCGTTAAGCAAACCGATTTTCGATTCGATAACCGAGGGCATGCAGGATTTTAACAAGTTCTTAAAAGACAATAAAGAGCTTATTAAAAGCCTGCCAAACGCGCTTGGCGACCTCGTTAAAAGCGTCGCCGTATTCGGCGCGGCGCTCTACGTTCTGCGCGGCAAAGCTCCGCTTGCCGTATTCGCGGCGCTCAAAACCGCGCTAACCTCCGCGGGCGCGGCGATCGCCTCCGCGCGCGCGTCAATGGCGGGGCTTGGCGGAGCTTATACCGCGGCGGGCGTTCGGGCGGGAGCGTTCGCTACGGCGCAAAGAGCGCTTGGCGCGGCGTTTCGCGCTACGCCGTGGGGGATTGTGATCGCGGGTTTAACAGCCGTCGCGACGCATTTTCTCACCGCCAAAAGCGCGGGCGAAAAGCTAATCGAAACATGGGACGGCGCGGCTGAAAGCCTCGCCAAATTTGGCAAAGCCGAGCTTGCCGTTATGGAACGGACGGAGGTTCAAGAGATCGCCAAGCTACAAAAGCAGTTAAGCGAAATGGACGCGACGGGCGGCGGCGTTCTTGGCTTCGGGCGCAAAGACGGCGTAGAGCGTCAAGCCGCCGTGGAGAGTCTTTCGCGCCAGATCGACGAACGGGTTGAATCGCTCAAAAAGATTATGACCGCGATCGCCTCCGCCGCGGAAAAAATAGACGAAGCGGGCGAGATCGACCTTCGCAAGTTCAATCCCGACGACGCGGCGCAGATCGTTAGAGAGCTTCAAGGCGAGCGCGACAAGCTGCTTTTGGACGATTTCGCCAAGCTGGAAAAAACGCGCGAGGCGATGATTGAAGAGCTTGTGAAAAAGGTCGCGCCCGATACCGACGAATTCCGCCAAAGCGTTATTTTAATCGGCGAAATCTACGAATCCGAGCTTGCCAAACTAAACGAAAAAGCAAGCAAAGACCGCGACGGCGAGCTAAAGAAAATCGACGCTTTTATAGCGAAAATCGGCGAGGGCTACGCCAAAGCCACGCAAAGCGAGGTCGAGCAAATCAAAACGGACTTCGCCCAAACCCGCCAAGAAGCGCAACGGCTACTAAAAGGGCGCAAAGAGCTAACCGACGTCTTGAAAAAGATCGACGATATGGAAAAAATCGCGCTTGACGCGGCGGCTCTATCCGATCGCCAAAAGGCGCTGGACGAGGCGATAAGAGCAAACGAAGCGGTAAAAGAGATCGAGGAGCTTGCGATCGACGTAGCCGTTTTGCGCGGCGAAATCACCGAAGAGCAAGCCAACCTGAAAAAGCAAATTCTAGGTTACGACACGGAGATTTTGAACGTTGAGCGCCAAATCGCCGCGCTTGATCCAAAAGCCGACGCGACGCGAATCGCGGAGCTTGAAAAAACCCGCGATCTGCTTGAGGCTCAAAAACAGCTAACCAAAGAGGAGATACTGCCGAGTCCGTTGCTAATTTCGATCGCCGATAGCTTCGCGCAAGCGATAACCGACGGCTTCATCAAAGGGATGCAAGAGGGTAGCGTCGACGCGGCGGACATTTTAGGCTCTATCGCGCAAAGCGTTTCGGGCGCGTTCGCTTCCAATTTCAGCCAGCAGTTAAGCAAAGGACTCGCGGGCATGATGGCGGGAGGCGGTATGGCGGGATTCGATCCCGTTAGCATGGGCGCGTCGCTTGCCGCTTCGTACGCGCTAAGCCATGTCGCGAGCGTTTTAACCGACGAATGGAAGGTAACCAAAGAGGTCGATTACCTCGCGCAAATCGTCGAAAACACGCAAAAAACCTACGAAACCTTCGCGGTATACGCTCAAATGCAAAAGCGTTTCAACGACCAAACCGTATCGCGCGATCTAAACGCGCCCTCTTTGGCGATTACGCAGGCGGGACGCAACGCGACGGATATAACGCATCGCGATCTTAGCCCTAACGATCCGAAAAATTATCTATTCTTTGCCGATCGCGTGCTTGGCGAAGTTTACGCGTATATGGCCGAATGGGCTTCAAAGACGCTTGGCGGGAGTTTGGGCGGCGTTTTGAGCGAGATTGGCTACAACCTATTCGGCGGGCATAAATACAAGACGAGCGGCGACGATAAGAGCCTGCAGTACATCAACATAAGCGCGCCCGATTATACGCAACGCAACATCGAGGAGGCGCAGGCGCTGGTGTTGGGCTGGTTTGACGACTTTTGGGACAATACGACCAAATTCAACCTGAAGATTGGCGAAACGACCAAAAAGAAAAAAGGGCTCTTCGGCTCAAAGAAAACCACGACCGAATACTTCAAGCAGGTAACCGAAGCCGAGGCGCAAATGTTAGCTTGGCTAAAGCAGTTCGGGACGACGCAATACGGCGATTCGCTCACCGCCGAAGGGCTAAAAAAGCTAGGCGAGCATTTAAGCGCGATCTATCAGATCATCGACGCGGGCGAGATTTACGCCGCCAAAGTCGCGGGCAAGGATATGACCGAATTCGCCTTCCAAAAGGCGCAAAAAAATCTGCAAGAGGCGCAAGAGATTATGAGCGCGTACGTTCGCGCCGCCAATCAATACGGCGCGGAGCTAAAAGAAAGCTACGACGACGCGGCGAGCTGGCTGACCGAAGAGGCTTACGCGGCGATCGTGGGCTCTTTGGGCGCGGGCGCGTCCGCCGACGAGCTGAAGCAGGCTATGGAGATGTTGCAAAACGCGCTTGAATCGGCGCGGGAAGCCACGATCGCTTACTACGACGCGATTTATTCCAGACAGCAAAGCGAAGCCGAATTCATCGAATGGCTCAAAAGCGCGGGCGACGATCTCAAATCCGCGCTTGACGGCGCGAACCGATCGCTTTACAACGTGATTGAAGGCTTGCGATCCATGGCAAACGAGGCGAGGGCGCAAGCGGGCGATCTGCGCGGCGGCGATAGCGACTACTATCAACGCCAATATATGCAACGGCTTAACAGCTTCAACGCGCTTTTTGAAAACGGCGAACTGCGCGGCGACGTAACCGAAAATCAGGTAAGGGAGGCGTGGAATCTCCTGAGCGGCGCGAGCCGATCGTTAGCCGACGCAATGCCCGATTACCGCGACGACGTGAAAGAGGCGCTGGAAAGAAGCCTGCTAGGAATCGCCGATATGCTGGACTTGAGCGCCGATATTTTGAGCGTGCAAATCGTGGGCGACGCGGCGGATTTGGCGACCAATAAAACCATTGGCGATCTGATTAAAGCGATAATCGACGCGAATAAAAACGCGACCGACGGCGCGACGCTCAAATGGGGCGACGTTGGCTTTGATATGGGCGAAAGCGCGCTAAAAAAGCTAGGCGAGATTAGCGGCGTTAAAACCCGCGCCGAGCTTGACAACCTCTCGTCTTTGCTGGCGACGCTGAAAACGGGCGATTACGCAAGCGATCGCAAGGTGTGGGAAAGCCTCGTCGAAAGAGCGGCGCAGGGCGATAGCGAGGCGATAAGACTGCTGGAAACCAGTAAGAAGGCGCTGGAGTATTTCGGGCAAAGCGGCGAGATGAAGGCGCTGGAAGATTACAAGCGCGACAAAGAGGCGCGTAAAAAGAAGGAAGAAGAGGAGCGTAAAAAGAAAGAGGAGGAAGAGGCGCGCAAAGCCGCCGAGGAGGCGAAAAAGCAAAATATAAGCGCCGCCGTAGCGCAATTAAACGATATTCAAGCGCGAAAAAGTTACGTGCGTCATAACGGCGATCAGCACTTTCTGCCAAGCGATATTTTTTATATTAACGACGTTAAAGCGGCGGCGACGTCGCTTATATCAAGCCTTAAGCTGGATAATGATTCGATTGAGCAGGTAAGACAGGCGTTTAAGCCGCGCTGGGACGAGGTAAAGGCATATATAATCAGAGAGTATGCGATGAAAGGCATAAAGAAAACAATCGAATCCGCGTTGCCGTTTGCCAAAGGCGGAATCGTCGAGGGCGCGTCGCTCTTTGGCTTCGATCGCAAGCTGGGGCTAATGGGCGAAAGCGGCGCGGAGGCGATTATCCCGCTTCCAGACGGGCGATCGCTCCCGATTGATATGCGCGGCGGGCTTTACGAACTGGACGAAAAGCTAAAGGCGATCGGGGCGACTTTGGAGCGTTTGGAGCAGATAGAGCGATCGCAACTGAACTTTGTCGCGGCAAACGACAGGCGCGAAAGGCGTTATATGATCGAAGGTTATCCCACGCGCGAATTGGATGCGGCATGATAAGTAAAGCCCGCGAAGCAAAAATCATTCTGCGCCCTTCTCCGTCATTGGGCGCGTCCCTCTTGTCATTCTGCGCGAAGTCGCAGAATCTCGCAAATCCGCGCCCTTTGTCATTCTGCGCGTCCCTCTTGTCATTCCGCGCGATTTACCTCGCCGCGAAATCGCGTTTTAATCGCCTTTTAATCGCGTTTAATCATTCGCCAAAAATCGCAAGCGATTTTTCGGCGGGCATTCGGGTCGCTACGCAAAAAACTGCGGTTTTTTGCTTCGCGGGTTTTATTTCACGCGGCGACAAAGCGAAAAAGGACTACGCATGAAAGCGTTAATTCCAAAGCCGTTCGAGGTCCTGCAAAACGACGCGATCGCTATCGATAGCGCCGTCATCCCGTCCTATCAGGAGGGCGCGAGTTACGTCGCGGGCGATAAGGTAATCGTTACCGTCCCCGCCAATCACCCCGCGATCGACGTCGCCGCGATCGATACGATTTTCGAGGCGGCGGACGACGTTAGCGTTAGCCCGCTGGTCGATCCGCTAGGGTGGATCAATAGAGGCGCGATCGACGCTCACAAGATGTTTGACAAGTATGAAAGCACGGCGAGCGAATTCGCTCAAAACGGCGTTTTGGAGCTAAGGGCGCAACGTTGTAGCGCGGCGTTTTTGGGCAGGGCGAGCGGGCGGATTAAGATCGAGCTGTTTTTGTCGCTTCAGGACGCGCCGTTTTGGACGACGATCGTCGATCGCAAAACCGCGCACTACGAGCCCACAAGCGGTTGGTACGACTATTTCTATCCGGAGCTTGTCTCGGAGGGCGAAGCGGGCGATACGATCGTGGAGTTTCCAGCAAGCGATTACGATATGCGCGCGCGATTTACGGCGCTTGGCGCAAGCGGCGCGAGCATTGGCAGAATCGCGCTTGGCGCGATGTATCGCTTGGGCGATACGATCGTCAATCCGACGACGGCCATATCGGACTACTCGGTTAAAGAAACCGACGAGACGGGCGAAACCTACCTCAAGCCGCGATCGTTCGCCAAGAGCGGATCGTTTCAGATTTTGGTTAGAACAAGCGAGGTCGATCGCGTCTATAACGCGCTGGTCAAGTTGCGCGCGCGCCCTACGGCGTGGATTGGCGACGATCGGTTTGACGTCGCGATTATCTATGGGTTTTATAGGGATTTTTCGATTGTGTTAAGCGGGCAAGCTTATTGCGAGTGTTCGCTGGAGATCGAGGGTCTGACGTAAGCGCTATCGCCGCCCGATCGCGCCTCGCTTCGCCGCTCCTTCGCGCCCGCCAATGAAGGCTTGCGAGGCTTACGGCTTCGCGCCGCCCGCTTACCGCTGTACCCGATAAATGAAACGCCGTATTTACCGCCCCGCTATCGCCGCCCGATCGCGCCTCGCCTCGCGCCGCCCGCCATTCGCAAACGGAACGCGATAAATGAAACGCCGTATTTACCTCCCCGCTATCGCCGCCCAGCGCAAGCGGAGAACGTCAAGCCTCGCGCAAAGCGGCTCGCGGTTTGTCCTAGTTTATTCTTTGGCGCAACCCTCTTTACGCGGCTACTTACGCCCCGCCCTGCGAGACTTCGCGTTTGCGTAGCGGCGGCGCTTACGGCTTCCGTCTTGTAGCGAGGCGCTTGTTTAATCGGCGCGTCGCGGCGACGACCGCTTACCGCTGTACCCGATAAATGATAGTTTCTATCATTTATTAGCGCACCTCACAATTTGAGCTAAACTAGAATATGTATCAAGCGGGTATTTACGCTAACGGAAGCGTTGCCGACTTCACTTCACTATCTAGTATATCTTTCGGCGCTATTCAGGTAAATAGTGGGGCGAAGCCTTTGTTTTTGCGGATTAGACCAAAGATACCGTCGTCTAGTTCAACGGCGACGACTCTTATGCCAAGTAGTTGGGCTATTTTTATGGGATCGGCGGGAAATACATCGGAGCTCCAATGCTCTCGCAGTGTTTTCTCGGCTTGTTCTTTGGGGTCTAGCATTTTATTCCGAAAGTATTGCTTCGACCTGCATTTTAACGGGTTTCATATTAGCTCCTTTTTCTATATATGCCGACGCTTAAAAAGTCTTCGGGCAAATATCCTAGACGCCCTTCATACGCAT
>JAISMA010000188.1 GCA_031276985.1 Helicobacteraceae bacterium
CGCGATCGCTATAATCCAAAGCATTTTCGCTCCTTTATTGCGCTTTTGCGATTGTGGCAGAAATAACCTAAACGACAAACCCTCGTTCAGATCGTAGCCAGCCGCGACGTTTGGGGCGATGCAAAATAAACGTTTAGGTTTCGCGCTTGCGCGATAGCGCGATTACTCGTCGCGGTCGTTGGCGGGAATTGCCGATACGATCGCATCGGCTCTTGCCAAAGCGCGGTCAATGTGATCGCAGATATTCGCCTCGCCGATCGACGATCGTTGCGCCGTCAGTATAGATGAAAAGAGTCTAAAATAGATAAAAATAGTCTCGTTTGCAGTTTAATTTTCTACACAGAAAAAAAGCCAATAAACCCACTCTGCTACTGCGTTTGCAGGCTTTTTTTCGATTTAAGAATTTTCGTTATTTTTCTATGGCGGTTTCATTTCGTTGCAAACCGCTTATTTCGCGCCATAAAGCGCCCAACAAACCCGCGCCAATACTAGTTTCCTGCTATTTTATAAAATTTAGATTTTCGCGCTAATTTGGCGTTAAAAATATTTAGATTTGCGACTATTCAACTACAAACGAGACTCCATTTTCCAGCCAAACCGCTCCAGCGCTAATTTCGCGCCTCTAACTATTTTATTGCGACGTATAACGCGCAAATCCTGCGACAACGCGAATACCGTTTGCGATGGTTTACTCCACCGTTACGCTTTTGGCAAGATTGCGCGGCATATCCACGTCGTTGCCTAGTCTCACGGCAATTTCAAGCGCGAGTAGCTGAATAACCGTCGTCATTTCAAAAAATTCCAGTATCGGATGATCGCGTTCGTCGATTGGCAGATGATCGTCGGCTAAAGCAAAACGATCGCCGCCGATAGCCAACAAGGTGGAATCGCGCGCGATCAACTCCTCCACATTGGAGCGAGTTTTTTCTTTAAGCAAAGTTTCAGACGTTAGAGCAATAGTGAAAAGCTCCGAGTCGGCAAGCGCGATCGGACCGTGTTTCATTTCGCCTGCAGGATAGCCTTCGGCGTGTAGATAGCTGATCTCTTTTAACTTCAAAGCGCCTTCCAGCGCAAGCGGATAGAAAATGTCGCGCCCGATAAAGAAAAATCCGTGCCCATGCAGATAGCGCTTGCTTAAGCGTCGAATAAGGTCGTGGCGTTCCGATTTGATCGCCAAGGCGGACGGAACGCGCCGCAACGCCGCTATCTCTTGCGCGAGTTTGTCTTTGCCGATCGCGCCGCTTTTTTGCGCGATATAAAGCGCCAAAAGCCACAAAACGATCATCTGCGTGGCGAACGCTTTAGTGGAAGCCACCCCCTTTTCTATCCCCGCGCGCGTCAGAATCGTCGCGTCCGCTTCACGCGCGATTGAGCTGTTGTCGACATTGCAGATCGCAAGCGTTTTCAGTCCGCCTTTTTTCGCCATTTTAAGCGCTTCAAGCGTGTCCGCCGTTTCGCCGCTTTGAGAAATGACGACAAAAAGCTCGTTTGCGCGAAGCAACGGATCGCGATAACGAAACTCGCTGGCAATCTCGCACCTAGCTTCGATTTTGGCAAGGCGCTCAAACACGTACGACGAGGCAATCGCCGCGTGATAACTCGTGCCGCACGCGCACAGCCTCAACGAAATAACGCCCGTCAAAAAGTCTTCGGGCAATTCGTCAAGCCGCGCTGAATCCGCGTTTAAGCGAGACGTAAGCGTTTCGCCCGCGACCTTTGACTGCTCGTAAATCTCCTTTTCCATAAAGAATCTAAATCCCTCTTTTCGCGCCGCGCTTTTCGTTAATGGGAGCGGTTTTTTGCGCGGCGAAATAGGAGCGTCGCCCACGAAAATTTTAGCTTCGCGGTCGTTCGCGTAACCCCAAGAGCCGTCTTCGAGATAGATCGCGTTTTCGCAAACGCCCACAAGCGGCGCGTCCGACGAGGCAAAATAGCGTCCGCTTACGCCTTCGCCAATTTGTAGCGGCGATCCTTTTTTGGCGAAAAAGATCGTCGATGGCGAGGTTTCGTCGATTAGCAAAATTGCGTACGCGCCGTCGATTGCTTTGATTGTCAATTCAAAAGCCTTGAAAGGATCTTTGTTTTGCAACAAAAACGACTCGTAAAGATGAACGATAACCTCGGTGTCCGTTTGGCTTAAAAACTTAGTTCCATTAGCGATTAAGTCATTTTTCAGCGTTTGATAATTTTCTATAATGCCGTTATGCACCACCGCCGAATGCGCGCCGCCATGCGGGTGCGCGTTGATTTCCGTCGGTTTGCCGTGCGTTGCCCAGCGGGTGTGCGCTATGCCGACCGCGAAGCCTTTAGGGTCAAAATCGGCGGTTTTGTCCACAAGCGCGCTCAATTTGCCCGCCGCTTTGAACGAATCGATTTTGCCGCCTTGCATAACGGCAAGCCCCGCGCTGTCGTAACCGCGATACTCAAGCTCTTTCAGCCCGTCTAGCAACGTTTTTTTGATAGCGTTCGCGCCGATATAACCGACTATTCCGCACATTTTTTGTCCTTTAGAGTTTGTTAATTATAGGCGGATTTGCTTTTGTCGCATCCGCGATTGGCTCTTGTCGCGCGATTATTTGCGGAGCGGATTTTGCGTTCTTTCGCGCCAAACGCAAGCAAACGCGCCGCAATAATAACGATCTTTGCGCGTTTAATTATATAAATGATCGACAACGATCGCATTGCGTTATATCTTCAAAAGCGGAAATTTAAAAGCAATGTATCAGAGAACTTAGCAAAATAAAATCTATGTAGAGGCGGGCGAGAATTATTCGCTTTGGCTTAACGCCCATTCCCAAAACGGTAACGCTTCTATGCCGTGTCGCAAATTCGCGGCAAATCCCATTGTTATAAACTCGATTTTTTTCGCTTTTATCTTAACGCTTTTTAATCGTTCGCTTAAACGCGCTTTATCCAAAAACGGCGCGGCGATAATCGCTCTATCTTCTTCCGCGATAAACAGATCGATTCCGTCGGCGTAATAAAGCGTTTTTTCGCGCTTTATAAGTTCTAGCGCGATCATTGTTTCAAAAGTTTTATGTAATGCGCGATCGAAGCTAATCGCTTCGCGCAAAGCGTGATCGTAAGGATAAAATTTACGCGGCGCGGCGATCGCGCCAAGTTTAGGAACTCCAAACAGCATTCGCCTTTCAAGCAGCGATTCTATATAGCTATAAAGCGTGTCTTTTGAAACGGCGATCTTTGTCTTTAACGCTTCGTAAGCCTGATGCGGCGTTAAAGCGTTCGCGCCGCGCAATAAAAACCATGAAAAGATCGCTTTTTTTTGCGCAGTTTCGCACGCGCTTCGCAAGATTTCTTGAGCGCGTCTAATTCTTTCTGTTTCGTCGAGTTTGCCTAGTTCTTCTAAACCGCCCGCAAGCAAAAAATCATCAAATCCCGCCTGCGGATCGCCTCTATTATTTCGCGCTAAAAATTCCTCAAAATCAAGCGTAAAAAGCGTTCGGTTCGCAAACCCAGCGACTTGTTTTTTTGCGCTTAGCCAAATAGTTTCAATCGGCGCGTTATCCAGCGCAAGCCGATCGTCGTAGTTGTCGATAGCGAGTAATTTCACGGCGCTTTGCGCCAAATACGCGCCAAGTTCGCCTGCAATCGCATCGATTGATACGCGATCGTCGGCTAGATCGATATACAAAAACTCCTTTGCGCTCTCGATTGCGCTTGCAAGCAACAAGGCGCTTTTGCCAACTCTAGGCGCGCCGA
>JAISMA010000217.1 GCA_031276985.1 Helicobacteraceae bacterium
ACCCCAAAAAGAGTAGAGCTTCATAATGTGCCACAAGATCGGTCGCCCGCCAATCTCCACCATTGGCTTAGGGAGCAAATCGGTCTCTTCGCTAAGCCTCGTGCCAAACCCGCCCGCCAAAATCGCTACTTTCATAACGGCGATTATACCCGCATTGGCTTACGCTCTGGCGGCGATCGCTATGCGTAGCCGTTTGATTAGCGGCGCGGCGCATATTTTTCTATAACTTTTCAAAAGCCAGAATACCGCTTTTGGCGGCAGAAAAGCCAAAGGAATTAAAAATAGTCTAGCGAGTGTTCCGACGGGCTTTGTTCGCAAAACTTTAAGCGCTTCGCTTCGGCGATCGTCTAACAGCAGATAAATAAATTGCCCTTTGATTCTGCGGCGATAGTATTTAGGAGTTTTTCGATCAAAACCCGTCTCTTCCATTTCCTCGATTTCCGCCTGCTGCCACCTAGCAAAATCCTTTGCTTTTAACAGCGCGTTGTCGATATTGGTTAAACGGTTTGTCGTGGTGTCTGAATCGCCCGATTGTATAACCGCAATTTTCCACATAGGACAAGCCTTAGCGGGATCGTAATCTTTTGCGAACATTCTAGCTACGCCGTACGATTCCGCGCCGATCGCTTTGGTAATTTCCGACGTTTCATAATTAAAATCGCAAAGTTTTCGTTGATATATATAGACAAAATCGCCGCCAAGCGATAGATAATCTTCTCGGTATCTAATAAACGTCGCCTCATCCCAATAGAAAAAATCTTCAAACGGAATATCCATAGCGTTTGTCCGCATAAAGCCAAACGCGTTGCGCTCTTGCCAGTTTTCAAGCGAAAAAATAGCGTTGAAAGCGCTTTGTAAACCGCCCAAAACAAAAGGATCGTCGTCGTCCGCGTACATAGCGAAATCTCCCGTAGCCAACCCGCAACCGATAGCGCGCGCCGCATTGACGCCTACGTTTGTTTCCATCCTATGGATTTTGACTCTTTTGCCGTATTTTTCAAGATCTTTAGGATCGATCGCGCGCTCGGAACAGTCGTCGATAATCAGTACGTCAATGTCTATATCTCGAACGCTTTGGACGAAAATAGAATCCAATACGTTTAAGATGATTTTGGGGCGGTTATGGTTTGGTATTACGATTGTCAGCGTCAAGCGCGATCCCAATGCTGCGGACACGGATCGTATTCGCGCCAATTTTCATACCATATTTTCGGAGCGATTACGCGCTTGTTTTGGTTTGCGTTTAACCACGCCGCCCAGTAGCTAAAAGTCGAGTTTGCGATTATATTATGTTTGCAGTTTCGCATCAGTTCAAAATCTTCTAATTCGTTTTGCGTTTTATCGACGAAAACGGCGTTAGGGATAAATTGTAAATTTGTTTTATGCCACTCGGGATCGTTGCTAAAGATAAAAAATGTCGGATCTTTTTGCGTTTGCAAAGTTTTTTGCGCCGCGTTCTTATAATATTCTACGCTTAACATAGGCTCTCTTTTATACGCGCCCGCAATTTTTTCCTTGATCTTATGGCAATCGCTCGGAACGTCGTTTAAGCGAACGTGAATAGAAACGCTGTTTGAATCGTTTATGCGCGCTAAATATTTTTGCGCTTCGTCGCCTATTGGCTCTCGCAATTTTAGATCGTCAAGCAAAACGCCGCGAATATCGGCGAAATAATTTTCGTTGCAAAAATAGCCGCTTAAATATATATCGCCGTAATCAAAAACGCGCGGGATAAAACGACTCTCCTCTTCGCGTTTTTCTATATAAAAACTCTTTTTCTTGAAATGAAAAATCCCTTTTCGCGCCAATCTGTGCAAAACGCGCGATCTGGGCGCGAGCCGCTTAATTTCCTCGATTGTCGCAAGCGGCGCGTCGACGCAAAAAGCGTTCAAGCGAAAGCCGTTGTGCGCTTTGAATTCGTCGAAATAAGTAGCGTCTAGTTTTAGAACGTCGTTATGCTTTAGCGCGATAGAGCGGGCGAGGGCGTATTGAAACAACTGATTGCCAAGCCCGCCCATAATCCTAGCGATTACCACAACCGCGCTCTAGTTCCAAATATTCGCCATTTTTGACGGCGCGTAACCAAAGTCGGCGCGGCTTAATACAGCCCAAAACGCCCGTCTTTTCTGCGGTAGAGAATGCGAAGTTTTCCGCTATCTTTATCGCTAAAAGCCACAAACGACAAGCCCGTTTCCTTCAAATGCTTTAACGCTTCGTCGCGGTTAAAGCTAAATTCGGGCGCGGCTTCAATCACCTCTTCGTCGTCTATATCGCTATAGAGCGCGGGAATGTCCGCCTCGTATTTATGCGGAACTTCTAAGCCGATCTTGTCGCTAACTCTGTCTTTGTAGCGGCGAAGCGCCTTTTTCGCGCGTTCAATCGCAAAATCGACGGCGGCGTAGAAATCCTTGTCGGCTTGCTTGATCACGATCGTATCGCGGCGGGCTAACTGAATGGTGAATTCCACCAGCGCCGACGTTTTGCCGCGCTTTCCCTCGTCTTCGACGATCGTCTTGATCGCGATAATGTCCAGATTGTACTTTTCAAGTTGCGAAGCGGCTTTGGCGATGTATTCGCGCATTGCCTCCGTCAGTTCCATTTTGCGGGCGACGATACTAGCGTTCATTTTTCCTCCTCTTTTTCGTGATTTTACATTGCCGAAGCTGAACGCCAGACTTTTGGGATCGCG
>JAISMA010000232.1 GCA_031276985.1 Helicobacteraceae bacterium
GCGATGCGTTCTTTGGCAAGCGCGAAGGCTTTGGCTTTTAGCGCTTCAAGCCGCTCAATCGCCACGCCGCCGCCGCTGGCGAAATCGTCGCGCCCGCCGCCTTTGCCGCCAAACTCGGCGACGCTTGCCTTGAGCCATTCGCCCGCTTTGAGACTCAATCCTTTGACTCCAGCCGTTACGCTCACGCCGTTTTCGCTTTGGCTGAAGATCATCGCCGCAACCCGATCAAAACGGTTTTTAAGGTCGTCGACAAGCGCTTTTGGATCGCCGTTTGCGACAAAATCAATCGCCACTTTCGCGCCGTTTAGATCGACGATTGGAATCTGCCGATCGGCGCCGCTTTGCAACCTTTCGATCTCCTTTTTTTGCTCTTTTAAGGCGTTTGAGAGTTTCAGGATTGCGCCGAGCGGATCGGGGTTTTTCAGTTGTTTGACGATTGCCTCGTAGCCGTTTTTGAACTCTTTTAGGTGGCGGTAGGCGCTTTGGCTGACGACCGCCTCAATCCGCCGTACGCCCGCGCTCACGCCCGTTTCTTTGGCGATCGCAAACAGCCCGATTTCGCTTACGGCGCTAACGTGCGTGCCGCCGCAAAACTCGACGCTTGCCTCGCCGAAGCTCACCACGCGGACGATCGCGTCGTATTTTTCGCCAAAAAGCGCCTTCGCGCCGAGCTTTTTTGCCTCGTCGATCGGCAATTCGCGGGTTTTGGCTTCGACGCCGCTTAAAATCATTTCGTTGACCCGCGCCTCGATCGCCTCCAACTGCTCTTTGCTTAACGCGCGCGGATAGTTGAAGTCAAAGCGCAGACGATTCGCGCTCACCTCCGATCCAGCCTGCGTCGCCGAAGCGCCCAAAATCTCGGTTAGCGCCGCGTGCAAAAGGTGCGCCGCGCTGTGATGTCGCGCCGTCATAATCCGTTTGGAATCCACCCGCGCCTCGATCGCGGCTCCCGTTTTGAGCGCTTCTTGCGCCTCGATTTTTGAGATGTTCAGCCCGAAATACTTATCGGTGGAGAGGACTTTGGCAAGCGTTTTGCCCTCCGAAATCAACTCGCCCGAATCGCCAATTTGTCCGCCGCTTGTGGCGTAAAACGGCGTTTGTTCTAGTAGCGCGTAGCCGATCGCGCCGCTTTCAAGCCGATCGACGCGCTTAAAATCGCCGTTTAGTAGCGCCAAAATCCGCGTTTTAGCGTTTAGGCGATCGTAGCCGACAAACTCGTTTCTGCCGAAACTTTCAAGCAACGCGCCGAAATCGCCCTGCGCGTTTTTATCGCCGCTACCTTTCCACGCCGATTTTGCCGCCGATTTTTGGCGCTCCATCGCCCGATCAAACGCCGCCAAATCCAGCGCGACGCCGCTTGTTCTAAGCATATCCTGCGTCAAATCCAGCGGAAAACCAAAGGTGTCGTAGAGCTTGAACGCGACCTCGCCGCTGAAAACGGCGGCGTTTTTGGCGCGCTCTTCGTGAAAAAGTTTCATGCCGTTGTCGATCGTGGCGAAAAAACGGCTCTCTTCTTCTTTGATCTGACCCGCGATCGCGTCGATACGTTCCTTGATGTACGGATAGCTTTCTTGCGTCGTTTCGGCAAGCGCGGGCGCGACGCGGTGCAAAAACGGAGCGCGAAGCCCAAGCAGATAGCCATGCCTCACGGCGCGACGCAAAATGCGGCGCAACACGTAACCGCGCCCGTCTTTGTCGAAATTAACGCCCTGCGCCAGCAAAAAGCAGACGGAGCGAACGTGATCGGCGATCACGCGGTGGCTTGAGCCGTTTTGCGGATCGTATGGTTTGCCCGTAACCGAGACTATTTCGCTTAAAAGCGGCTTAAATAGCGACGTTTCGTAGTTTGAAAGCGCGCCTTCTTTGACGGCGGTAATGCGTTCAAGCCCCATGCCCGTGTCGATCGACGGCTTTGGCAACGGGTGCAAAACGCCTTTTTCGTCGCGGTTGTACTGCATAAAAACGAGATTCCAAATCTCGATAAAGCGATCGCCGTCGCCGCCAAAATAATCCTCGCTTGAATGAAAATGTTCCGCGCCCTGATCGAAGTAGATTTCAGAGCAAGGTCCGCACGGTCCCGTCTCGCCCATTTGCCAAAAGTTGTCCTTGTCGCCAAAGCGTTTAATGCGCTCTTTGGGCGCGTACTCAAGCCAGATCGACTCGGCTTCGTCGTCGCTTTCGTGAACGGAAATGTAGAGTTTTTCTTTTGGCAGTGAAAGCGTTTTGGTGAGAAATTCCCACGCGAAGCCGATCGCCTCCTGTTTGAAATAATCGCCGAAGCTGAAATTGCCTAGCATTTCAAAAAAGGTGTGATGACGCGCCGTGTAGCCGACGTTTTCCAAATCGTTGTGCTTGCCGCCCGCGCGAAGGCAGGTTTGGCTGGTGGCGGCGCGGGGCGGATTGGGCGCGGGGGTTTCGCCTAGAAATATCGGCTTGAATTGCACCATGCCCGCGTTGGTAAATAGCAACGTGGCGTCGTTTGGCACAAGCGGCGAAGAGGCGCGTTTGACGTGCCCTTTGCTCTCGAAAAAGTCCAAAAACGCCTTGCGAATGTCCATTGTCGCTCCAAATCCGTAGTTTCTGGCATTGTAACCAATCCGCCCAAAAAGCCGAACGCGACGTTTAGTAAAACGCGAAATCCCCGCAAAAGCGACGGACAAAAACGCGGTTTCGCGCCGCCGCGCTTAAATGCAATCTTGCCATTTGGTCATTTTGTCGCGCATATCGACTGTTCTGCCGTCGATTACAAACGTTCCGTCGCCCATCGCGTGAAAGGCGCGGCGCTCTTTTCTATGCGGATTGATCCACGCCGCCACGCCGCGCAACACAAACAGATACGCGCCGCCGACGGCTATTTTTCTTTCCACGACGCACTCCAGACATTTCAGGCATTCGCTAATTAGCGGCGCCTTAACGATTTTCGCGCTTTGCGGCGTAAGGCGAAAAGTTTTGAACTTGTCAATATCCGCGCCCGAACAATTGCCGATCGCAATCGTTTTTCGCATTAGATCCGCGCCAGGCACGCACGCGACGCATTCGCCCGTTTCCAGTAGCGTATGATACGAATAATTCCACGCGCCAAGCATAACGCCGACGGTAGGCTCAAAGCCCATCGAAGCGTGGCAACTTGCGGTCATTACGTTGTTTTGCCCGTCTTTTGCAGCGCTAAGTAGCATTACGGGACCGCATTCAAAAAACGTAAAGGCGCGATCAAGCGCAAACGGCTCTAACCGCGATTTTGTTGTTTGCTTTGTTTGCATAGCCGATTTTACAACAATTTTTTTGCGTTGCGATCTTTGCGGGATTTGCGGTGCGTAGTAATTTTATGTATAATTACGCGCTTCTTCTTAGACCCGCGCGGCGTTTTTCTAAGAAAACGAGTCAGGCGGGGAACCGAGCAGCTCCGCTTAAAAGAGCGCGCGCCGCGGCAATCTGAGAAGAAGTCTTATTCCCCCGCTTCCCCCGCGTTTTTTGTAAATCATCGCGCTAACTTTTCCGCTACTTCGCGTCGCCAAGCGTAATGATCGTATGCATATTGCCACGCGGAGCAAAATCCGCCGTCAATCTAAACGATCTTGGTTTGAGCGCGGTTAGTAGCGCGTTGTATATCTCGTTCGCCGCCGCTTCGTGCGAAATATAGCGGTTTCTAAAAGCGTTAAGATATATTTTTAACGCTTTTAACTCGACAACTTTTTGATCGGGAATATAGCAAATGTTTATTGTCGCGAAATCCGGATAACCGCTTCGCGGGCATAACGCGGTAAATTCGGGAAAAGATATGCTTATTTCATAATCGTTTTCCGGATTTGGATTATCCCATAGCTCCAAGTCTTTATCTATGTCGAATTTGTCGATAATTTTTTTGCCGTATTTCACGATCTCTCCTCGCTAATGGTCAAATATTTTTCAAAATTTAACATAATATCGCCAAAGTTAACGCCGCTTATTGGCGCGCGATATTTATCTTTAATTGAAAAGCCGTTTTCAAGCTCTTTTGATCTGATTCCATAACTTTTTGAAAGCGCCGCTTCGGTAAACGCGGCAAGGTGATCGCACGCTTTCAAAGCCGCGCCGTCGATCGGATCGTATCTGTTTTCGTTAAACTGGTTAATATCGTCGACAGTTTGAGTCATATGTTCGTTTTTTATGCGGTTTTTGAACTCGTTTTTGTAATATCTGTCGCCTTCGTGAATTAGCCCCAGCAAATAAAGAAAATATTCTTTTGTGTTATCTGGTATAAGCGGAATAATACTCGTGTTAATTAGTTCCGCTTCATAGTTGCTTACTATATGTTCCAAACCGCTGACGCTATATTTAACGGGCGAAATAATATCTCTGGTTAAAACTTCGGGCAGATCGTGAAATAAAGCGCAATAAAAATTATTAACCAAACGTTTTTCGCACGCGTTCACGGCGGTGGAATAAAAATATGAAAAAAGCGCCACGATTAGTTCGTGTCCCAATACGCTTGTTTTTGGCAGTCGCGGCGTTTGAGACCAGCGTATTTGAAAGCGCAACCTTCCGCACAAATCGACGATCTTTGAAAGATCGCCGTTCAATCCAATCTCTACCGCGCCTTTATAATGAGAAAAATTTGCGATCTCCGATTCTACCGATCGGCGAAGATCTTCCATATCGCTCAAAAATCCGCCGCTTTGATAAACTATGTTAAATTCGTATCGCGTGGCTAAATAATGCGCGGCGGCTAACAGTTTTCGCTCGTTTAAGTAAGTTGTTTCGTCGGCAAAATATGTTTCGATTTTTGTAAAAAACTCATCGCTTACAAACGGCTTGAATTTTTGTAAAAACCATTCGTTTATCTCTTTTTTTTTCTCGCTGATAACGCGACGATATACATTCGGGCGAATATCGGTAACGATCACGCGGCGTAAAAACTCAAATATGCCCGCTTCAATTAAGTTTATTTGGTTAATGTTTTCTTCGCGCGAAGCTAAAAAAAACGCGATAATAAATTTATGCGCCTGTTTATCAAGCTCTGTCAATTCAACGAGACGCGGATAATCGTTCCAGCGCTGAATCGACGCGGCGTTATAAAAAAAAGCTATTAGCTCCGACGAAATCATTATCGTTTATAAAACCGCTATATATCTAAATGCGCCACGTCTTTAGCGTGTTGTTCTATATAAGCGCGGCGCGGCTCGACTTCGTCGCCCATAAATAGATTAAAATTAGCGCTCGCCGTTTCTAAATTATCGATCGTAACTTTTAACAAACGACGATCTTCTTTATTCATCGTCGTTTCCCATAACTGTTCTGGATTCATCTCGCCAAGCCCTTTATAGCGCTGAATATACGCGCCTTTTTTTGCGCTTTCTTCAACTTGTAGCAAGACGTCCAATATATCTTTTCCGTCAAATAATTTTTGATGTCCGCGTTCGCATAAACGATCAAATATAAATTTTGCCTCGCTAAAAAGCGGATTAGCAAAAAGTTCGTCGTTTATAAGCAACTCTTCAAGCCCTTTTTGCGTCTGAACGAATAGTTGAATGCGCCGATCGTCGATTAAATGATTTAATATATTATAATTTACGCTTGCCAAAAACTTTTCAATCTCGACAAACAACTCTTGATTATCTAATGCAAGCAAGCTGTCTTGCTCGATAAATAATCTTATCAAATTGATTAACGAATAACGTTTTTCAAGTTGATTTAGCACCGATCTATATCGCGCCGCGATTTTTAACAACTCTTTAAGATCGCGATCGCCTATATTCTTAAATTCAAAATTGGCTATGCCGTTTTCTATAAGAAATTCGTCAAGCGCTTTATCGTCTTTAAGATAAATATCTATTTTTCCTTTTTTATAGCGATACAAAGGCGGTTGCGCGAGATAAACGCAACCTTCTTCGATAATTTTTCGCATATAACGAAAGAAAAAAGTGAGCAGTAGCGTTTGAATATGGCTTCCATCCACGTCGGCGTCAGTCATTATAATGATTTTTCGATAACGCAGTCTTGCAGTATCCATCTCTTCGCCAATACCGCAACCAAACGCCGTGATCATATTTTTGATTTCGTCGCTGGATAATATCTTGTCTATTCTGGCTTTTTCCACGTTCAAAATTTTTCCGCGTAACGGCAAAATTGCTTGATAAGCGCGATCGCGTCCTTGTTTTGCCGAACCGCCCGCCGAATCGCCTTCCACAAGATATATTTCGCTAATATCCGGATCTTTGCTTTGACAATCCGCTAACTTGCCCGGTAACGCGCCTACGCCTAAATTATCTTTTTTTCGCGTGAGATCGCGCGCTTTTCGCGCCGCTTCGCGTCCGCGCGCGGCAAGCAAAATCTTTTGCATAATCGAGCGCGCGTCGTTTGGATTTTCTTCAAAATATTTTGCTAATTTTTCATAGACAAATTTTTGAACGAGCGGCTTAACGTAACTGCTGCCCAATTTGCCTTTTGTTTGTCCTTCAAATTGCGGCTCCGGAACGCGAACGCTAATAACGGCTATTAACCCTTCTTTTGTGTCGTCGCCGCTAATTTTTATATCTTTTTCTTTTGCGTTGGCGTTTTTTTCAATATATTGCGTTATAGCGCGAGTCAATCCCGCGCGAAAACCGGCTTCATGCGTGCCTCCGTCGGGAGTTTTTATATTATTCACAAACGAAAGACATTTTTCTGAAAAAGAATCGTTGTATATAATTGCGGCTTCCGCTTCAATATCTTCTAGTTTTTCCGAAATAAATATAGGTTTGGTTAGAGCCGTAACTTCGTTCATATCGGTTACGAATTGCGAAAGTCCTCCCGCAAATCGATATACTTCGTTAAATCCGTCTCTCTCGTCTTTTAATTTGATCGTAATTTTCGGGTTTAGATAACAAAGCTCTTTGAAACGTTTAGATAAAATTTCTCTATCAAACGCGCTTGTTTCAAAAATGGAATCGTCCGGTATAAATTCAATAGTCGTACCCGTTTTGCGCGTTGTTCCAATTACTTCTATCGGCGCGGTTGGAACGCCTTCCGCAAAGCTTTGCTCAAAGATTTGTCCCGCTCGGTAAATAGTCATTTTAAGATGTTTTGAAAGCGCGTTTACCACCGAAACGCCCACGCCGTGCAACCCGCCGCTAACTTTATATGTATCTTTATCAAACTTGCCGCCCGCGTGCAACACTGTTAAAACTACCGTCGCCGCGCTAATTTTTTCTTCAGGATGAACATCGGTAGGAATTCCGCGACCGTTATCGCTAATAATCGCTTTTGAATCGGCGCACAAAGTTACGCAAATTTCATCGCAATAACCAGCCATTGCTTCGTCTATCGAGTTATCGACGACTTCATAAACAAGATGATGCAATCCGCTAATCGACGTATCGCCAATATACATACCTGGGCGTTTTCTAACCGCCTCTAAACCCTTTAATACTTTAATGTTGCTTGCGCCGTATTCGCTCATATGTTAGCCTTAGTTGAAGTTTATAAAATAATCGGCATTACGATTGTGGAAAAACTTTCAGATCGCAAGATAAACGGCGTCGTAGGCTCGTTAATTCCGATTGCAAACTGCTCGCTTTGCGCGTGAGTTAGGAAATCGAGAATAAATTTGCTATTTACCGCGATTGTAATCGGCGCGTCGATAGCAATATCGGCTTCTATAGCCGTTTTTGCCTCTTCAACGCTTTCGTTAAGCGTTTCAAAAGCTATTAAACCGCTTTCAAACGTGATTTTTATTTCGGTTGAAAGCGTGCTAACCTGTCTAATCGCGTCGATAAACTTATTCACGTTAAGCAACAGCGATTGTTTAAGTTCTTTCGGAACAATCCTCTCGTAATCCGGAAACTTGCCGTTTATTACTCTTGAATAAAAGAAATAATCTTCGCTCTTGATCGTTAGATTGGTTTCGTCGTAATAGAGCTTTAGATCGGATGTGAATATCTTAGTCATCTCCGCAATCGCTTTTTTCGGAATGATGATTGGATAGTTTTTGTCCGAATTTTGCTCGATTTTGTATATGGCAAGCCGTTTTGTGTCGGTTGAAACTACGTTAATTTGTCCCGCTCGAACGTCGATTAACGCGCCGTTTAGCTCAAATTTGGGGTTGCCGTTTGCGATCGACGGCGAGATTTTTCTAAGCGCTTGAATGAGCTTTTGCCCGTCAACTGTTATTTCGCCGTTATTTTCGGCTTCGTTGAAAGTAGGAAACAGCGATGGATCAAAAGAAGGCAACTTGTATTTTGATCGGTGTTGCTTGATTTGTAGCGATTCTCCGTCTCCTTCAAGCGATATTTGATCGTCGTTCAACGCTCGTATCACGTCAAGGATCTTTTTGCCGTTAGCGGTAAATTCGCCTTCGCTTTGCAGGTCGAACTCGGTCGTTTTCACGATTAAGCCGATTTCGTTGTCGGTGGCGCGAATCGACAAAACGCCGTCTTTGGCTTCAAAGAGCGCGTGCGTCGTGATAAGCGTGTTGTCTTTTTTTTCCAAAAACGGCTGAATGGCGGCTAGAAGGTTTTCCAGCGCGGGTTTTTCAATGGCGAACTTCATCTAAAAGTTCCTTTCTTTAATTTTAGTAGCAGTAGTAGGCGGCGTGAAAAGGTGAAAAACGCGCGCCGTCTCTTTTGCCAAGCAATTTTGTTCTTGTTTGCGATTATACGATCTCTTTGCAAAATTTTTTGTCATGACTCTTTTGATTCGGCGATTTTACCCGATAAAGCGTCGATTTTCAGTTTGAAATCGGCGTCGTTTTCGATAATTTGAGAGATGACGCGGTAGGCGTGGCTGACCGCCGAGTGGTCTTTCATTCCGAAATACTCGGCTATGAGCGGCATTGAGTTTTGCGTGAGCTTTCTGGCTAGGTAGATGACCATTTTTCGCGCCGTTACAATCTGTTGAACCCGCGATTTGCTTTTGATTTCTGATATTTTGCAGTTCATCTCTTTGGCGACCGCTTGAGTTATGTCGTCGATCGTGATGTTTTCTCGTTTGTCTTTGAGATAGTTTTTTAATATGTCTTTGACAAGCTCAAGCGAAACGGGGCGCACCAACATCGTACAATATAGGTTTATGTTGCTTAACACGCCTTCGATTTCGCGCACGTTGTTGTCGAGTCGGCTTGCGATATGGTTGATGATTTCTTTATCTAAGGAAATTTTAAGTATTTCGCACTTTGTTTTGATAATGGCGATTTTTGTTTCAAGCTCCGGCGGTTGAATTTCGGCTAATTGTCCCCACATAAAGCGGCTTTTTAGCCGTTCCGTTAGTCCCGCAATCATTTTTGGCGGTTGATCCGCCGTTAAAACGATTTGTTTTTTGCGCGAATGCAACTCTTCAAAGGTGTTGAAAAACTCTTCTTGCAGTCCTTCTTTGCCGCTTAAAAATTGTATGTCGTCAATCAGCAAGGCGTCGCAATTGCGATATTGCTCGCGAAATCTGTCCATAGTTTTGAGCCGCATGTGATCGGTAAAATCGTTTAACATATGTTCGCATTGGCGGTAAATCACCGTCTTTTTTTGCGCGTTCGCGCTTGCTCCGATCGCTTGCAACAGGTGCGTTTTGCCAATGCCCACGCCGCCAAAAATGACGACCGGGTTGTAAGCCGCGCCAAGATTATCGCTAACCGCTTTGGCGACGGTATAAGCGAATTTATTGGACGCGCCAACCACGAAACTGTCAAACGTATAGCTTAGATTTAGCGCCGTGCTTTTGACTGTGGCGATCTCGCTTTTTGCCGTTTGCGGCTGGTTTTTTGACTCAAGATTTTTTGCGATTATGCGAACGATTGGTCGAACGCCGCTCTCTTTTTCAAAAAAATCGGCAATTTTTGATCCATACTTGCTTTGAACCCACAACGCGATATAAGGATTTGGCGCTTCAAAGACGGCAAGATCGGACTTGAGCCGCTTTTCAAGCAGTTTAAGCGGCGCGATATAACGGCAAAATTCGTCCTCCGGAATCTGTTTTTTTAGCTCGCCGCAGAGCAGATCGAAAATTAACAAGGCGCGCCTTTCTTCTTAAAGTAAAAAAATCATAGCATAACGTTTATAAGTTATTCACATAGTGAAATTCTGGTGAAAAGATAGACAAAAAGGTTTTGAGACGGTGATTATTTTAGGCATTGACCCCGGCACGGCAAAGTGCGGTTATTCGCTTCTGAGCCTTGAGCAAAGAAAGATGAATCTACTCGAAGCCGGTTTTATCAAAATATCCGCAAACCCTCTTGCGGCGCAACTTCCCGAACTTATAGAAGGGCTGGATCTGGTTGTTAAAAACCACAGGATCGACGAGGCGGCAGTCGAGGACATATTCTTTGCCTACAACCCAAAAACGGTTTTGAAACTGGCGCAATTTCGCGGCGCGATTTTACTAAAGCTAATTCAGGATCTTGGAGTTTTTCACGAATATACCCCCCTGCAAGTGAAAAAATCGGTAACGGGCAAGGGCAAGGCGAGTAAAGAGCAGGTGGCGTACATGGTTAAGGTTCTTTTGGGCATAAAGCAAGAGATTAAACCGCTCGATATAACCGACGCGATCGCGGTGGCGATTACGCACGCGCAACGCGCAATGTTAAGGAAATAGATGATTATCAGGAAACTTTTCAGGTTTGAAAACGCGCATATCGTTCGCGGCGCGCTTAGCAAAAAATGCGCGTTCAGCCTTCACGGACACAGCTATAAAGCCGAAATTCTCCTAAAAGCCGACAGATTCAAAGAAGGGGATATTGTAATCGATTTTACGCAAGTTAAGGAACTTTTAAGTTGGTTTATCGACAGCTTCGATCACAGCGTCGCGATCTGGAGCGAGGATAAAAGCGCGTACATCGAAGCGATGAAAACGCATAGCGATCGCTGGGTTGTTATGCCCGTCAATCCGAGCGCGGAGCAGTTTGCGAGGGTTATTTTTTGGTTTGCCGCGCGCGCTTTGAAGGATGAAAAAGATATTAACGTCGATAGCGTGATCGTTCATGAGACTGAAAGCGCGTACGCGCAGGCGTTTTTGGGCGACGCGCAAAATGTGGAAATGGGCGTTTTGAAACCCAAAGCGTTTAGTTTTTCCGACGAAATTAGAAAAAACTGGGGCGATCGCGAGCGTTTTGAAAAATTATTCATAGACTGAATCTAACCGCGTCGCAAAGGCGGCGAGATTTATAATACGCGCGATGAAAAGATTTAACGATTTGAGCTATTGGAGTTTTAGCGCTTACGGCGCTTATTTCGCGGTGGTATGTCCGCGTTGTCGCAAACGCGCCGCCGCGATCGTAGAAACCGGCGAAGAAAAGCGCAGATATTGGCGTTACGGCGATAGAATTGTCTTCAAATGCGCGGAGTGCGGCGCCATTGAAACCAAAGAAAGCTGTAACTTCAGATATACGGCGTACGCTTTTTGCAACGAATGCAATCGTCCTTTTAGCGCCGACGTTACGCAAGCGATCAAAATAGATAGCGCGGCGCGTATTGCGTGTCCAAAATGCGGAAAATTTTGTCATGGCGTCGTTCGCAAAATAGTTCGCCATTGCTACAGCGAGCTTGTAATCAAAGACGGGCGCGATCCGCATTTTGGTTACGAGCTTTTTTATAGCGCCGTTTTCAGGGGCAAATTGATTTGGGCGCTAAACGAGGAACATCTTGAATATCTGATTAACTATATAAGCGCCGATCTAAGAGTGAAATCGCCCAATATAGATGGCTATAAATTACAAAGCGATCATCTGCCTACTTTTATGAAAATCGCCAAAAATCGGCGCGGTATATTAACGGTTTTGCGAAAAATGCAAAAGATACGATCACGTTAAAGAGCGTGAAATTATATGGAGTTTTAATGAAATTATTATCCTTTGAAAACGCGCCTATAATTTTAGCTTCCGCTTCGCCGTCCAGAGCCGCGCTATTAAAAAACGCGGGCGTGGCGTTTGAAAGCGCTCCAAGCGATTTTGACGAGGATAGTTTGGGCGATTTAGCGCCTTTTGAATTTGTTTATCGCGCCGCGATCGGCAAGGCTAAAATTGCAATAGCGCGTTTTGGTGAAGCGCGCCGTATTATCGCCGCCGATACGGTCGTATCCGCGCGTAATAAACTATTAAGAAAAGCCGTCGATCGCGCCGACGCAAAAGCGAAATTGCTGTTGCAAAGCGGCGGCGAAGTTGCGATCGTTACTTGTAGCGTTTTTCATTCGCGATCTAAAGAGCTAATCGACGTTAGCCAAACGCGCTACCGTTTCGCGCCTTTTGAGGAGGGTGATCTGGAGAGTTATTTGGATAGCGGCGATTGGCGCGGCAAAGCGGGCGCGATAATGGTCGAAGGATTTGCAAAGCCGTACATACGCTATCAAAAAGGCTCGACAAATTGCGCTTTAGGACTAACGATTGAGGCGATTTTACCGTTTATACGCCGCGCCGTTTGATCG
>JAISMA010000079.1 GCA_031276985.1 Helicobacteraceae bacterium
ACAGTGATTTCAGGAAGATGTACGATGAAGTCAAACCGGACATGGTCTTTATCTGTATACCTCCCAACTGTCACGGGGCATGTTTTGGATATGTGCACGGGGTCGGGCTGCCTCGCCATTCTCGCCGCCCTGAATTTTCTCGAAGCAAAGGTCGACGCCATTGATATTTCTCCGGCGGCGCTGGCCGTTGCGCATAACGCTCAAGCGGCTCGATTTGATCGTAAATCTTGCAAATCATTACCCCCCCCCCCCGCAAGCTACGAAATAGCGATCGAAATCGTCTTGAAATCCGCTTTTAGAGCCGTCGATATAAACGATTCGGTTATGACGCATAGCGTAATTGACGTATTTGTTTATAGCGCAAAGTATGTCGTTAAGCCCGCCTGTGGGAAAACATAATATAAATTTCTTGTCGTCGTCGATTTTTACGTTAAAAAACGGTAGCAGAAAATGACAAAGAATCGTCTGTTCTCTTCTAATCTGCAAATATCTAACGGCTCTTTTACGCTTGGCTTCGTTTATGAAATAGCTTCGTTTAAGAATCGAGGTTGAAATTTTCAAAAGCACACGTATTGCGCTAGTTAGTATAATCGTAGCCGCGGAAAGAATTTTTTCGCGCATTATTTCGCCTTGTTTTTTTTGAGATTGCCGCCAAATTATACCGATGCGCGGCTTAACAATCTGTTTGCCTCAAGCCACGCTTGTCCAGATGTTTTATTTTTTCTACGTAATCAAGCATTGTCTGTTTCTTTTTGGCGTTTATAAAGCCTTTTTCATGCTGCAAATTTATCGCCTTTATAATGTCGTTTTCGTCCAGATGAACCCAATCCCACATCATCAGCTCAAAATTAAGCCAGCCCGCCGTTAGCCACATAAATTTTCGCGCTCTTTTGTACTCGCTTGCGGAAAGCCCGCGACTTAACGCCTCTAAGTACGCTTTCGTATAGTATATATGCGAATGCTCCGTGTCGATCGCATCAAGACATATTAGCTCCCATAGCGTCCATTTGCTAAAATCTATATGCTTATCCCGCTCGATCTCTTCGTCCGAAATACAATCGCCAGAACGCGCTTTAGGATAAGTATCCGCTAGGATAAGATACGCCTTTAGATTCCACATTCCAAGAAACGGAAATATATTATCCACTTTGCAAACGTTCCGACGAAATAGTTTGCGCTAGCGCTTTGGCGGCTTTGAAATCCGCCTTGCCGCTTGCTAGCTTGGGTACGCTCTCGACCTTGTATATTTCCGCAGGCGACATAAGCGGCGAAATTTGAGAGTTTTTAACGGCGCCAACAAACGCTTCTTCTTCGATTTCGCCCGAAAAAAGCGCGACTATTTTCTCGCCTTTTTTCTCGTCGTTTAACGCGACGGCCGCAATGTCGATCTCCTCGCCAAACAAGGCGATAATCTGGCTTTCGACCGCCGTAAGGCTGATCATCTCGCCGCCGATTTTGGCAAAGCGGCTGTAGCGATCGACGATCGTAATAAATCCCTCTTCGTCTATGCGCCCTTTATCGCCGCTTTTGTAGTATCGCCATTCGCCGATTTTGACTATCGCCTCGTCGGTTTTTTTGCGGTTTTTGTAATAGCCTTTCATAACTTGAGGTCCGCCGATGATAATTAGACCTTCTTCGTTCGCGCCAAGCTCTTTTAACGTTTGCGGATCGACGACTTTTACGATCGTTCCCGGTAGCGCGAGTCCCACAGTTCCTTCCTTGTGAAAAACAAGCGTCTTATATGTGTCGCGCTCCAAAGCGTTTGGCATATTTACGCATATAACGGGCGCGGTTTCCGTAGCGCCGTAACCTTCGTAAATATCTATGCCGAATTTAATCTTAAATCCGCGTTGCACGTCCTCTTTTAATTTCTCCGCGCCCGCGACGGCAAGCCGCACGGATTCCAGCATAAGCGGATCGAGTTTTTTGTTTTTAATATAAAGCCTGAAAAACGTAGAAGTGCCAAGCAAAATACTAGCCTTGTATTTGGCGCACATTTTGCCAATCGCCACAACGTCCGTCGGATCGGCGATCGCAATCGTTAAAACCCCTTCGGCAAGCGGCATTAACGTCGTGATCGTCAGCCCGAACGAGTGAAAAATCGGCAACGAGTTAATCACCACGTCGTTTCGGCGGAAGTTGAGCAGATCGGAAACCTGCCTGATATTTGCAAGCAAATTTTTATGCGTTAGTTCCACGCCTTTTGGCGCGCCTTCGCTGCCGCTACTAAAAAGAATCGTCGCCGTTTCGTTAATGTCCGTCGGTTTGAAATAGAGCGTTCTTATAAGCTGCGCGGGCGCAAACAGCGCAAGCAAAAACATCCAGATCGCTTCGCGTTTTTTGATTGAGGCTTTGATATTTTCCGCGTAGATCGCCTTATCTTGCAAAATGGCGCTTAGATCAAATCCTTTCGCGGCGAGTTTTTCCGAAAAAGTTTTAGACGCGATAATCGTTTTTAGCCCGCTTTGTTCCACGGCGCTTTGCAGATTTTCGCGGCTTACGGTGTAGTTAAGATTGATCGGTTTTTTGCCCAGCGCAAAGAGCGCGAGATTTGCGATAGCGCCCGCCGCCGACGAGGGCAGCAACACGCCCACGTTTTCCTGATCGGCTAGGCGCTTTTTTAGCTTTTTGACAAACAGTAGCGTAGAGGTTAGCAGTTTGACGTTGTTTAGCTGCGCGCCGCTAGGCTGATCGACCAGCGCAAGCGAAAACGGATCGGAGCTTGCGCGCTCAAGCCAGCGGTAACAAAGCGGTTTTTGGCGCGAAAGGTGCAAATCCCACGCTTTGACGGACAGCTCCACGACGGCGCGTTTGACTTCTGGCGCTTTGGCGGACGATTCCAGCGGTTTTCCAAAGGCGATTATGATCTCGCGTTTGTCGCTTGACGCGCTTAACGCCTTGTAATAATCGTCCGCGCGCGAAAACGACGATCCCCAAAGCCCGCGCAGGAAAAACGGCACGATCGGAACGTCCAAGCCCTCGATCGCCACTTCAAAGCCGCGCTCAAATTTGCCGATTTGCCCGTTGTAGCTGATAATGCCTTCGGGGAAAAGCGCGACGACTTCGCCGTTTTGAAGCCTTGCGCGAATGCTCTCGATCGCCGATTTGCTCGCGCCGTTCGCAATCGGAATCACGCTGAAAAACTTGAGAAATCCGCGCAAAAACCATTTGTCGTAAATGCCTTTGTACATTACGTATTTCACGGCGCGAGGGCAAGCGACCTGCAAAACCAGCCAGTCGATCCAGCTTATATGATTGCCAAGCAGCAAAACGCCGCCCGTCGGCGGGATATGCTCGATCCCTTGAATGTCGGTTTTGTAGCCAAGCCGCAAGATCGGAATGAGCAAAATCCGCGCAAAAAGGTGCGGCACTTGCTTGATTGCAAACAGCGCGGCGATCAGCGAAGCGACCGCGACGATCGTAAAAAGCCCCTTCGTCGAAAAGCCAATTTGCGTCAAAACTACGGCGATAACCAGCGCGGCGACCATAGCGCAGTTTTGCGCGAAGTTGTTGCCCGCAAGCGCTTTGCCCATTTCGTCGTCGCTTGTGAAGTACTGAATTACGGAGTTTAACGGCACAATCGCAAGCCCGCCAAAAAAGCCAAAAAGTAGCGAACAGAGCGCCATTTCGGCGGCGCTCGTCGAATAGGTGAAACCAAGCAGCGCGACAAACAGCCCGATCGCGCCGATCGGGATAAAGCCAAGCTCGATATGCCGCTTGGAGCTTGCGCCCGCAATCGCCGAACCAATCGCGATTCCAATGGCGCTCGCCGCCATAATCGCGTTGATGACGACGGTATTTACGCTGCCCGTGATTGCCTTGTAGTGCGCTCCGAAGGCGGCTAAAATCATCTGCGAAACGCCCCAAAACACGCTTAAACCGATAATACTAAGCCAAACGTCGCGGTTTTTGGTTACGATCGCGAGATTTTCGCGCAGATAATTGAACCGAATATATTTTTTGAAATCGAAACGCTCCTCGCTAGGCTCGGCGGCGAAAAACGGGATTTTGAAGGCAAAATAGGCTTCCGCCAAACTCAACGCGACAAGCGCTACGCCGATTGGAATCATCGCGGAGATAATCTCGTTTGGATCGCGTAAATCGGACGTATAATTCGCCTCGAAAATCACCGAAAACGCCAACTGGCTAAACAAGATCGCCGCAATCGTTAGCGCCTGAATCACGCCGTTTGCAAGCCCTAACCGCTCCACGCCGACAAGCTGTTTGATCAAGCCGTATTTGGCGGGCGAGTAGATCGCGCTTTGAACGGCAAGCAAAAACGTCGCGGCGAAGGCGAAAATGAACCAGCCGTTGATGTAGCCGATTAAAATCAGCGCGCTAAGACCAATGGCGATACTCGCCGCGTAACGAATCACGATTGTTTTTGGGAATTTGTCGTTGATGAAGCCCGACGCGGAAAAGAGAAAAATAAACGGCAACAAAACCAGCGCGTTCGCCACCGCGCTTAAAAGCACCAGCGTTTCGCCGCTATAACATTTTTGCAGCGTATTTAGAATGGTGATTTTGTGCGCCAGATCGACCGAAGCGTTCACAAACATCACGATCAGAAACGGCAGAAACCCTTTAATCTTTAGCAACGCGCCCATATTTTTCCTTTTTTT
>JAISMA010000237.1 GCA_031276985.1 Helicobacteraceae bacterium
TACAATCGCGGAGTTGCTTACCATAGTTTAAGCGATTACAAAAAAGCAGTTGCAGATTATACGCAAACAATTGGGATCGATCCTAATCTTGCAATGGCTTACAACAATCGCGGACTTGCTTACAAAAATTTAGGCGACAATAATAAAGCAATCGCGGATTACAATCAAGCTATTAAGCTCGATCCGAACCATGCGAACGCTTATAACAATCGCGGAAACGCTTACAATGAATTAGGCAATTACAAACAAGCGATTGCTGATTGCACGCAAGCGATCAAGATCGATCCAAAAGAAAAGAAGGCTTACTACAATCGCGGACTTGCTTATTATAACTCAGGCGATACAAGTAAAGCGATCGCCGATTTCACGCAAGCGCTTAAGATCGATTCAAAATACGCGAAGGCTTACTACAATCGCGGAGTTGCTTACTACGGTTTAGGCGATACAAGTAAAGCGATCTCCGATTACACGCAAGCGATCAAGATTGATTCGAAAGACGCGGATGCTTACAACAATCGCGCGGTCTCTTACGCAAAGTTGGGCGACTATAAAAGCGCGACAAAAGACGCTCGCAAGGCTTGCGAATTAGGTAATTGTAAGCTATTGCAGCTTTTGACGCAAAAAGGACATTTGCGCGATTAGCGACGCGCTTTATGTTCTGTTTGTAAGGCGCGGCGGGCGGGATAGAAGCGGCGAAATCGGACTAGGCAGGAACCCAAAATCAACTTCGTTAAGAGCTGCCGCCCAAAGATAAATGTCGGCGCTTACGGGATTAAGTCGCGTAGAGCGGCGGATTTTGAGCGTCGCCGTTGCGATCATAAAACGTTAATTTTATCAAGAGGGCGGCGGGAGGGAGGCGATCGCAAATGCCAAAACTCGCCAAAGGGCGAGGGGTGAAAATCGGATCGGGCAAAGCCGATCCGATTCGTTAAGTTCCGTCGATTATTCGGCGGCGTTTGCGGGCAACTCTCTAACCTGCGGCGGTTTGCGGCGATAAACGCCCGTGCCTACGGGAATTAGCCGTCCAAGCACGACGTTTTCTTTCAAGTCTTCAAGATAGTCGAATTTGCCCGCGATTGACGCTTCCGTCAAAACCTTCGTCGTCTCCTGAAACGAAGCGGCGGAGATGATAGAGTCCGCGCCGACGGCGGATCGGGTAATGCCAAGCAAAATCGGAGCGCCCAAAGCGGGTTCGCCGCCCAGCCTCATCACGCGCAGATTTTCCTCTTCAAATCGGCGGCGGCTGATTAGATCCTGAACGATAAATTTCGTGTCGCCGCTATCTACGATTTTGACCTGACGAAGCATTTCGCCGATAATCACCTCAAGGTGTTTGTCGTTAATCACAACGCCCTGACGACGATAAACCTGTTGAACCTCGCTGACGATAAACTGCTGAAGCTGTTTCTCGCCCAATATACGCAAAATGTCGTGCGAGGAGATCTGCCCGTCGGTCAAGCGTTCCCCCGCATGGACAAACTCGCCTTCATGCACCAAAATCTGCTTGCCTTTTTCGATTTGATACTCTACGCTGACCTCGTTTTCGTTTTCGACAAGCACGCGCTGTTTGTTGCGAACGGGTTTGCCAAAGCGCACCACGCCGTCCACGTCCGCGAGTATCGCCGCGTCTTTTGGCTTGCGCGCTTCCAGCAATTCGGTAACGCGAGGCAAACCGCCCGTGATGTCGCGGCTTTTTGCGACCGCTTTCGGCATTTTCGCCAGCACCTGCGCCTCGCCGACGCGCTCGCCCTCTTGCACGAAGATCGCCGTTTTTGGCTCAAGCGAATAGCGGGTTAGCTCTCCCGCGTCGCCAGCGATTACGATCGCGGGTTTGTATTCGGGCGGGAAATACTCTTGAATCATCAGGCGCGTTTGTCCCGTAAGCTCTTCGATATGCTCGCCTACCGTAACGCCCGGTATTAAATCCTCCAAATGAGCGACGCCCGCGCCTTCGGCGATAACGGGAATCGTGTACGGATCCCACTCCGCGATAATCGTCTGCTCGTTGGCTTCGGGGCGCGCGATAGCCGTCTGCGCGCTTACTTTTGAGTTGTCCGCCGCCTCGATCACGCTTCCGCGAACGATGTAGTGGCGAATCGCCTCGCGATCTTGCTCGTCCGCGACGACGGCGAAAAGTCCTTTTTCGGAGATTTTCTGACCCGTTTGAATGTCGTGTCTTCTCTCCAGATAATCGCCTTTGAGCATGTAGTATTTGACTATGCCGCCGGCTTTGGCGACGATCTTCATCGGAACGGGCGCGCCGTCCTCGACGTGCAATTCCGCGCCGTAGCTGATTCGCGCAGGCACGTTGTAGCTTTCTTTGATAAGCTCCACGATCGACTCGTCCGCTTTAACGCGATCGCCCTCTTTATACGGCAGATAGAGTTTGCTTTCGATCTGTCCCGAAACGCCCGCAAGCTCGTTTGGCTTCGCTATGTCGTTTCGGCGGAGGTGAAAACGCGCCTGTTCCGCGCCGCTATCCACAATCAAAATCTGCTCGTCGTGAATCGTTTCGACGCGCAACACGCCGTCAAACGGCGCTTTGACCTTCGGCTCGACAAGCAACGCCGCCGCGTTGCGCCTGTTTGCCACGACGCTTCTGCCCGCCGCGTTTTTGAAGGTGGAAAGATTGTAGTAGCGGATAAAGCCCTCTTTGTCGGCTACGATCTTGCTTTCTTCCTGCGTTCTGGAAGCCGCGCCGCCCACGTGGAAGGTTCTAAGCGTTAGCTGGGTGCCGGGCTCGCCGATTGATTGCGCGGCGATAATGCCTACGGCTTCGCCTTTTTGGACGATTTTGCCTTCGCCAAGATTTAGCCCGTAGCATTTGGCGCATACGCCTTTGCGCGCCTTGCAGGTAAGCGGGGAGCGGATTTTGACCGATTTAATCTGCGCTTCTACGATCGCCTGCGCCTTTTCCTCGTCGATCAGCTCGCCCTCTTTGAACAGCGGCTCGTTTGTGATTGGATCGATCGCGTCCTCCACAAGCACGCGCCCCACAATGCGATCTTCAAGCGATTCGATCAATTCGCCGCCTACGGTAATGTTCGTAACTTCGACGCCTTCGTGCGTGCCGCAGTCGTCTACGTTGACGCGGACGTTTTGCGCCACGTCGATTAGTTTGCGCGTTAAATATCCGGCGTTGGCGGTTTTCAGCGCGGTGTCGGTTAGACCTTTGCGCGCGCCGTTGGTGGAGATGAAGTACTCGATCATATTCAAACCCTCTTTGAAGTTTGAAATGACGGGCGTTTCAATAATAGAGCCGTCTGGTTTGGTCATCAGACCGCGCATGCTCGCAAGCTGTCTAATCTGTTGCGCCGATCCGCGCGCGCCGCTGTCCGCCATCATATAGATCGAGTTGAAGCCCTGCTTGTCGCTTTGCACGAGTTTCATCATCGCTTCCGCCACGCCGTTTTGCGTGTCCGTCCAAAGGTCGACGATCTTGTTGTAGCGCTCCTGTTCGGTTAGCAAGCCTGATGCGTATTGCGCTTGTATCTCTTTGACTTTCTTTTTAGCCGCCGCGATCGCCTTTTCTTTATCTTCGGGAACAAGAATGTCCGCCGCGCTAATCGAGATCGCCGCTTTTGTGGCGTAACGAAAGCCAAGATTTTTGAGGTTGTCCAAAAATTCCGCCGCGTCTTTGATTTTGCCGCGTTTATAGACGTGATCGACCAACTCGCCGATCGTTTTTTTCTTGAGCGGGCGATTCCATAGGCTCGCGGGCACGTAACTTGGCAAAATCGATTTGATAACGATTCGTCCCGCCGTAGTGGAGATCATCTGATCGTCGATTACGACGCGAACGCGCGCGTGAAGATCGACCATGCCGCCGTCGATCGCCACAAGCGCCTCGTCGATGCATGAAAAGAGCTTGTTTTGCCCTTTGACGCCCTGTTTTTCCATTGAGAGATAATATAAGCCAAGCACCATATCTTGCGACGGCGTGGCGACGGCGCGTCCCGTGGCGGGAAGTAGAATGTTCATCGAGCTTAACATGAGAATTTTCGCTTCGGCGATCGCCTCTTGACTAAGCGGCACATGCACCGCCATTTGGTCGCCGTCGAAGTCCGCGTTGAAGGCGGCGCATACGAG
>JAISMA010000082.1 GCA_031276985.1 Helicobacteraceae bacterium
CATAGCTTTTCGTTTATGGCGCTAATGAGCCAAAGCGGTAATTTCAAACGCTATATAAACGCCGTATTAAACGGTTCTGAAGGCGCTTATGCGCTTTCTCCATATTCCGAAACCATAAAAACATATATCTACGGCGAGCGCCGATCGTTATGGGAGTTTGAGCTATCGCTTACTTTCGAGGCAAAGGAGCGATTACGCAAACATCTTTGGGAGCTAAAAGAAACGCCTATTTTGTACCAATTTATAACGCACAATTGCAATACGGCAATGGAGGCGATACTAAACGCCGCCGATCAGGGTTTTGCCGATAGCAAACATTGGCTGTTTGCCACGCCGATTGAATATCTGGGTTTGCTTGAGGAAAAAGATATGATTAAATCCGTGAGCGTCGTTCCAAACGCGATCGACAAAGCCTATTTCGCGCAAGGCAAAACGTTTTATCCGCTAAACGCGCCAAGCGCGAGTAAAATAGGCGTTCAGGTTTATAAAAACGGCGCGAGATTAACCGCTATGCCAAACTACCGCGATATGCGATCGGTTTCAAACGCTTCGCAAGTTGAGTTTGAAAACAAACTAATAGAGGTTATAGCGCGTTACGAAGATCGCAAAGTAGCCATAGAACGCATAAATCTAATCGCTATGAAAACAATCGCCGATTATCGCGTGGCGGGCAGTAGTAAGTTGTTTAGACTTGGCATAGACGAAAGCGTCGGCGACAGACTTTCGCCCGTCGCGGAATGGGGACGCGGCGCGGGCGCGTTGGTAGGCGACAATACGCATCTCTACGCTTTGGCGGCGGCTGGTTTCGCGCAGGGCAAAAGGGCTAATCTTTACGCTTTTGCGGAAATAGGCGCGATCGCTAGAGTTGGAGAAAGCGCGAAGATATTGGCTAATTGGACGCGCTTTGCGGATACGGACAAAAATTACAGAGGATTTGATAGCGAACTGAACGCGCATATTGTCTATGCGTTGGCTAAAGATTACGATATAAGTTTGTCATACGCGAGGCGTTTTGGAGTCGACAGGGTTACGGCGTTTTGCGATCGGCGATCAAGTGATCGCAAGATATGCGATCGACTAACGTTTGGCGTAAATGTTTATTTTTGATTGGCGCGGCTAAAAAGAGTAAGCGTTTAGCATTGCGTTTATGCGCTCAAACAGTTGATCGTATGTGAAAACTTCTTTGAACTCTCTTATTTTTCCGCCCGAAGCGTTAGCGTGTCCGCCGCCGCCAAAAAGTTTGCCCGCCATTACGCTAACGTCGACTTTATCGTTGGAGCGAAGACTTATAGAGCCGAAGCGGTTTACATCCAGAAAAAAATGATAATCCGGACACTCTCTTAAAAAAGCGTTGCCAAGTACGGATATATTACCGATTTGATAGGTTAAAATCCCTTTATGCCCCTCGTAATTTACGCTCATGCGATCGCGGTTTTTCACAAGCAGTTTCGTTACGAATCGCGCCGCTAAATTGTCGATCGTGTCAAGTTCTCCGTTTTCTTTTAAGTAGCGCTTTTTTATCGCCAATATATTATCGTCGAGATCAATATTTTTATAGCCCTTAAGATACGCGAACGCTTCGTTTAATACGCTTAAGCGATAATCGTTGTCCTCAAATCCAAACAACAGCGAGCTTATTTCGCGCGAATCGGCGACTAAACGGTTTAACGCTTTGCCAAATTCAAAGCGATCGCTATCCTCTTGCAACCACAGATCGTAAGCGTTTACGCACGCGACGTATTCGGCTAATTCGTCGTCGTTTGCCGCTTGCGGATTTTCGCCGCGATCGACGCACCAATCATAAACGATCTTAGTCGCGCAGCGCGTCGAATCCAAAAAATACCAGTCGAATTCCTGCGCCAACGCCTCGCCGCTTTTGTGGTGATCGAGTAGTCGCAACTCTATCTTATATCCGTCTCGCGTCAATCGATCGCGGATTTTTTCCGCTAATTTGCAATCTTCTTTGGCTATGTTCAGATCGCTAATTAACACTATGTTTTCATTGCGTTGCGGCGCTTTTTCTATTAGCGATCCGATTAGCGTTAGTTTCGCGGCGACTTCCGCGCCGTAACCCGAATTGAAACGTTTGGTTTCGCCCAAAAACCGCTTCGCCACAAGATGACAACTGTATCCGTCCAGATCGTTGTGCGAAAGATGATATACAATCCTTTTTGACGGCGCGTTTTTCACCGTTTCTAATTCGTTAAGCTGTTCGCGCCAATCGCTAAAAGTCAAGATCTAAACTCCCTTTGGAATAATTGCTCACCGTCGCCTCGAAAAAGTTGCTCTTTTGCTCGTTGAATTGGCTGAATTTGTCAACCCATTTAATCGGGTGTACGGCGTTGTATAGCGGCTTTAGTTGTACCGCTTTCAGGCGATTGTCGGTTAGATATTTGATGTACTGATCGATAATCTGATCGGTAAATCCCAAAATGCTGTTGGCGGTGATATATTGCCCCCATTCAATCTCTAGTTTTGTGGCCTCGTCAAACATTTCATATGCTTTGTCCTCAAGCTCTTTTGTGAAAAGATCGCCGCGCTCTTTGCGAAGCGAATTAAGCATATTTTGAAACATAAGCAAATGGCTGATTTCGTCGCGCTGAATAAAGCGAATCATTTGCGCGCTGCCTAGCATTTTATTATCCCGCGCCAATGCGTACATAGCCGTAAAACCGCTATAAAAATAAACGCCTTCCAAAATCTGTACCGC
>JAISMA010000099.1 GCA_031276985.1 Helicobacteraceae bacterium
CTCACGCGAACGACGTCCGCCCCCGCGAAATAAAGGCGGTTAATCTGCTCCAGCGTCGCCTCGACGTCGGAGGTTTTTGAAAACGTCATCGATTGAACGGAGATGGGCGCGTCGCCGCCGATCGCCACGCCGCCTACGAAAATCTGCTTTGTCGGATAACGAGAAATCATCGGCGGATCATATCACGCCAAAACCGCGCTAGGCAAAACTCGATGCGTTAAGCGCGCCGATCTTTTTGTTTGAAAGCGCGCACTCCCATATACGCAAAACGCGCCAGCCCTTGCTTTGCAAAACCGCCGTAACCTCGCCGTCGCGCTTTTTGTTGCGCGATATTTTTTCGCGCCAATAGTCGGCGTTGTCTTTGGGCGTAACGTTGCGGCAGTCGTGTCCGTGCCAAAAACAGCCGTCTACAAAAACGGCCAGTCTCGATTTTGGAAAAACGAAATCGGGTTTGCCGAAGAGTTTATAGTTTCTGCGCCAGCCTTTAACGCCGTTTGCTTTGAAAAACGCGATTAGTTTTAACTCCGTCGATCTGTTTTGTTTGCTTTTTACCCGTCGCATAACGAAGCTGCGCCGTTCGTCGTCGAAAACGTCAGCCATTGTCCGCGCTCACGTATGGCAAAGCCCTTTCAATCACCGCGCGCGCCACATTCACGGGAACGGCGTTGCCCGCCTGCCTGCGAGCTTGGCGATCGCCCGCGACGATCTTGTAGCGATCGGGAAAGCCCTGCAATCTGAACATTTCGCGCGGCGTTAATCGCCTTTTGCCGTCGACTAGCAGATAGTTGTACGAAGCGCCCGATCGCAAAGCGCACGAATACGGATACGAGGAGATATTGCCCGATTTATTCTCGTGCCAGATCGCGGGTTTGTGCGCCGATTTGTGCTTTGCCCTGCGCTTTGAAGCGATATATTCCGAAGCGTAATATTTGCGATCGACTTTGCGCTCAAGGATTTGCGAAAGCGGTTTATAAGGTTTGATCGGCGGCGGAAAAGTAAAGTCGTTTTTCTCTCTGAAACCCGCGATGATCACGCGCTCTCTTTTTTGCGGCAGCCCGTAATCCAGAGCGTTTAAGATCGCGTGCTTTGCGTCGTAACCAAGCTCTTTAAGCGTCGCCATAACGACTTGCAACGTTTTGCCGCCGTTATGTTTTGAAAGCTGTTTGACGTTCTCCAAAATAAGCGCTTTGGGCTTTTTGCGTTTTATTATCCGCGCAACCTCGAAAAACAGCGTCCCTCGCGTGTCCTCAAAACCGCGCATTTGACCGATAATGCTAAATGGCTGGCAGGGAAAACCCGCGAATAAAATATCGTGATCGGGAATGTCGTTTTCGTCGATTTTGGTAATGTCTCCGTGCGGACGTTCGCCGAAATTAGCCTCGTAACTGTCTTGACAAAACCTGTCGACGTCGCACGAAAAAACGCAATCGGACGCGATATTACGCGCCGCAAACGCCTCGATCGCCGCTTGACGAAATCCGCCCGCGCCGCAAAAAAGATCGACAAAGCGCACAACTTTCATGCAATCTCTCGCCGTTAAATTAGGATAACCGTCGCCGCGATCGTAGCGATCATTTGGTTATAAACCGCGATCGCGCGGATTTGGCTAAGATCGCGCTATGAAAAAGGCAAAAATTCTCCTGCTAGAAGACGATCCGCAACTGCACGAGATCGTAAAGGAACATCTGGAAGATTGCGACTACTTGGTTTTTGGCGCGTTCAACGCCGATTCGGCGGCGGATTTGCTCTATGAAAATCCGTGCGATCTAATGCTTTTGGACGTGAAAATGGCGGGGCAAAACGGCTTTGAGTTTTTGTGCGAGCAGCGAAAAAACGGCGTTGAAACGCCCGCGATATTTATCACGTCGCTTAATTCGATCGACGATCTGGCAAAGGGTTACAAAGTCGGCTGCGACGATTATCTGCGAAAACCTTTCGAGCTAAAAGAGCTTGTTTTGCGCGTGGAGACGTTGCTTAAACGCCGCTTCTTTCACACGTTGCAAGAGGGAATCGATCTTGGCGGCGGCGCGGTTTTTTACGTTGAATCAAACCTAATCAAAACGCCCGAAGGCGAGCGATCGTTGCCGCCAAAAGAGTTCGCGCTTTTGAAGTTGCTGGTGGAAAATCGCGGAAAAGTCGTGCCGCGCGAAACGGTAATGGATCGCCTGTGGAGCTTTGGCGAAGAGCCAAGCGGTATGAGTTTGCGTACTCATCTGAAAAACTTGCGTAAAATCATCGGGCGCGACTGCGTGGAGACGTTGCGAGGGCTGGGGCTTCGCGTTAGATGATCGCCGCCGAAAAACAGGCTTTATGGCGGTTTTTGCTGCTCTACGCGGGCTCTTTAGTTTTTTTTCTGGGCATTATCGGCGTTGGTTACTACGGATTTCATTCGCGTCAGATTGTGAAAGCGCAACAAAACGAGTTGCGTTTAATGGCGGCGAATATCAACCGATCGCTTAGGCGCGGCGAGCCGCCCGACGAGGAGATCGCGTGGGCGATTGTCGATAGCGCGGGCGAAACTTTCGCGGGCACGTTTAAGTTGCCGCATTCGACGGTGAGAAGCATCGAGCAACCAAACGACCGCGAGGCTTTTTTCTCCGACAAAAGTCATATTTATCGCCTCACGGAGCTTCCGACGCGCTTTGAACCGCGTTTTTTTTTGGTGCGTATGCCCATTTACAGCGATCTGTATCAAAACCTGATCGCCAATATGATCGCCATTTGGGGCGGCGCGTTTATCTTTTTTATGGCGATTGCGGCGATATTAACGCGAATGTTTTTGAAACCCATGCGGGATATGATCGAGTTGCTTGATCGCTTCATCAAGGACACGACGCACGAGCTGACCACGCCGATTGCGGCGATTTTGATGAGCGTTGAAGGTTTTGGGCGCGAGCGTTTGAGCGAACGCGATCAAAAACGGCTCTCGCGCATTGAAACGGGCGCGAGAACGATCAAAAGCGTATATGACGATCTGACCTTTCTCGCGCTGGATAAACGCAGTCAAAGCGTTTTGGAAAAGATCGATTTGTCGGCGTTGCTAAACGAGCGCGTCGAGTTTTTCGAGCCAATCGGCAGGGCGAAAAATATCGCGTGGGAGGTTGTGGCGGGACAATACGAGCCGCCAATCGCCGACAAAAACGAGCTTACGCGAATCATAGACAATCTGCTTAGCAACGCGATCAAATACAACAAGCAGGGCGGGCGCGTCCGCATTTTGGCGGAGGATTGTTTTTTGTCGATCGAGGACGAGGGCGAAGGCATAAGCAAAGACGACCGCAAAAAGGTTTTCGACCGTTTCGCAAGGCTGGATTCGGCGCAGGGCGGATTCGGGCTTGGATTGAATATCGTCAAATCGCTGTGCGACCGCGCCAATATGAGCGTCGATATTTCAGACGCGCAAATTGGAGGATGCAAATTTACCGTTAGCTGGAAAGCCGCCTCGCGCTAATTCGCAAACGTTTCGCCGTTCGTATTTTTCGCTTTGGCAAAGCGCGGTTTTGATCGCTCAAAGGCGTTCAAAGGCGATTTCAAATAAGCCGTTTTCGATTTCGCGTACGGCAATCGCGTAACGATCTTTCACTCTGACAAGCAGCGCGTTCGGGCGCGAATGGTTGATCATAATAAGCCGTTTGTTCGGCGCGTCGATCAGGCGCAAAGCGGCAATCGCCGTCGTCATCGGCGCGGGACACGCCTCCGCGCTTGAGTCAAATTTCCATATCGTAACGCCGTTTTCCTCGTAGCGCCACAAAGGAATTTGAACGCCTTCGAGATAAATTGTTTCCAAAAATCGCCGCCTGCCGTTTTTTTGAGCTGTTTTAAGCCGCCGCAAAGCATACAATAATAGCAATTTATCCAAGCGAGGCAAAAATGCTTACCGCGCCAAAAGAGCTGTTTATAGAATCCGCGTGCGCCCACAACGATCCAAAGCGCGACAAATGCAACCGCCCCGCGCCTGGCGCCACAAGCGGCGGTTGCGCGTTTGAAGGCGCGCAAATTTCGCTGTTTCCGTTTGCGGAGGCGGCGCATGTCGTTCACGCGCCCGCGACCTGTTTGGGCGCGTCGTGGCAAACCCGCCAAACGCTCACGACGCATAGCGGGCGCGATATGACGCAAATGGGGCTTTGCACGCAAATTGGCGAAAACGAGGTGATCTTTGGCGGCGAAAAAAAACTTGCGGCGGCGATCGACGAGGCGATCGCGACTTTCGCGCCAAAAGCGGTTTTTGTCTATGCCACGTGCGTTACCGCGCTGATTGGCGACGATCTGGACGCGGTATGCAAGGCAAAACGCGCCGAATACGGCATTCCCGTCGTTCCCGTTCACGCGGCGGGCTTTGTCGGCGGCAAGAATTTAGGCTCAAGGCTTGCGGGCGAAGCGGTTTTGAGCCATTTAATCGGCACGATTGAACCCGCCGAAACAAAGCCGTTTGAAATCAATTTGCTTGGCGAATACAACGTAACGGGCGATATGTATCGTTACGCGCCCATACTCGACGAAATCGGCGTGAGCGTCCGCGCCACGCTTAGCGGCGACGGGCGAATCGACGCGATCCGCTCCGCGCACCGCGCAAAACTCAACGTGCTGGTTTGCGCCCAGTCGCTCGTAACGCTGGCGCGAAAAATGCGGGAGCGATACGGCATTCCGTTTATAAGCGTCAGTTTCTACGGCATGCGCGACACGTCAAACGCGATCCGCGCCGTCGTCAAGGCGTTTGGCGACGCCGCGCTTTGCGCCAAAGCCGAAGAGGTCATCGCAAAACGCGAAGCGCTGTGCGAAGCGAAACTCGCGCCGTTTAAGGCAAAATTAAGCGGCAAAAAAGCGGTGCTGAACACGGGCGGAAACAAATCGTGGGCGTTTGTGTCGGCTTTGCAGGATATTGGCGTCGAGGTCGTAGCGACGGCAATCGGCAAATCAACGCAGGACGATCGCGCAAAGGCGCGGGAATATCTGGGCGAAAACGGCGCGTTAATGACGAAGCCAAGCGAAGAGCAGGCGAAGGCGATCAAAGAAAACGGCGCGGATATTTTGCTTGCGGGCGGGCGAAGCCTATATACCGCGCTGAAAAACGGCGTCGCTTTCGTGGATGTAAATCAGGAAAAAAAGGCGAGTTACGGCGGTTATGACGG
>JAISMA010000222.1 GCA_031276985.1 Helicobacteraceae bacterium
ATAAATTCATTTTTGGCGATCGGATCGCGTTTTGCAAACTCCCAAAAACCGATTTTTTCTAAAATTTCGTGCAATAAAGGCGCGTTTGGATTATTTTGCAAAAGCGCGCATAAATACGAAGCGATCGCAACTTGAACGCCGTGCAATTTTGGCTTTTCGCATATCGAATCAAGCGCGTGCGAAATCAGATGTTCCGAGCCGCTAGCAGGACGCGAAGATCCCGCGACTTCCATAGCGATTCCGCTCATTGTTAGCGACGAGGCAAGCGATCGCTGGAACTCTGGCGCGTAAATATCAAAACTATGTTTCAAAAACAGCAAATCTAGCGAATTATAAGCAAGCATTGAAGCAAAATCGTTAAAATGCTCATAACCGCGATTGAACGCCTCTTTCCAATCGGAAAGAGCCGTAATTTTTGAAACCATATCGCCCGCTCCAGAATAAAGAAAATTCGCGGGCGATTCTTTGATAATGTCTAAATCAATCACAATGCCAAACGGCATTTTTGATTTAACCGATTTACGTTTGCCTTCTATTAACAACGACGAACCAGGCGAGCAAAAACCGTCGTTTGAAAGAATTGTCGGCGCGCATATATACGGTTTTTGCAGTAAAAACGCCGTATATTTTGCCGCGTCTAAAGCCTTGCCGCCGCCGATGCCTACGATCGCGTCTATTTCGCGCGGAAGCGAAAAAGCGTTATGCGCGATTACGTTCAGATCGATCGATTCGGCTATCTTTTGTACGAGTATTTTTATATCGTATTCTTTAAGCGCGGCTGAAAAGCGCGGTTCTATCAAACTCAACGTGTTTTTGCCCATAAAGATCGCTATTTTTTTCATATCTTTGTCGAATAGATATTTGCCAATTCTAGCTATCTTGCCCGATCCGATTTTTAATAAATACGGAACGTTAATCTGTTTTGTGTTTGGCGCGCCGATCATATCTCTTCCTTCAAAAACTGTTCTATATCGGCAAAACTCTCAAACTTTCTTGAAGGCAAATTCGCCTCTTGACGCTTTTGCAATAAAATCTTTTTAGCAAAAACTATATCGGAAATTTGCGCTGATTCAAAATCGGGCGCACCGTCGCCAGCGAAGATCAGTTTATATCCTTTGTTTTTAAGCGTTTGCGCGAGTTTGTATTTTGATACGCCAACGAGCGGATCGTAAAACGGATCGTTTTTTTCGGGCGCGATCATAGTTAAACCGCTTGTTTGCGCGTATTCGCCGCGATTGCTTAATAACGTTATTTGAAATTTGTCGATTAGATCGCCGATTAGCCGTTTGATATAATAATCGCATCCCGCGCTTGCTATATAAATAGGTATTTGTTTATCGCGGCAGATCGCAAAAACGTTTTCAATGCGAGGATCGATTCTAACGCCCGCGATAAAACGATCAAACTCATCTTGCGGCAGGCGAAGCGACGCGAACATCTCTTTTAGCGCGTCGAAATGGCTCTTTTCGCCCGCCAAGTACTCTCGCCACGGTTTAAGCGCGTTATCGTCAAAAAACGCTTCGGCGGTATAATAAAAAAAATCGTCGTCGCTGATCGTGCCGTCGAAATCGCTTAAAAACGCCCATTTGTTCATCTATTCTCCTTTTATTCGCGCAAATTTAATCCACAATTATACTCGTTTTAACGGGCGTGATTATAGGGTTTTTCGCGCAAATTAGGCGCGTTGCGTAGAATTAAAGCGCGCCAAGCGGCTTCGCGCTACAATTTACGCTTTTTTATTGTTGATAAATAAGGTCGAGATTGAAAAAACAGCCGTTGCTGGTTGCGATATTTTTTGCGATGATCGCGTGGGGCGTTTCGTGGCCATGCATGAAAACGCTAAACGAGTATCTGGATACGCCGCAGCTTGTGTTTATGCGTTACGCGCTGACGGCGGCGGCGCTGATCGCAATCGCGGCGCTTGCGAGAAACAAACTCGCAATCGATCGCCAATCGCTTTTGATCGCGATCGTAGCGGGCGCGCTTACCGACGTTTTCGGCTATCTGGTTTTTCTCGGCGTTACGTTCGGCGCGGCGGGACTTGGCGGCGCGTTTATCAACGCCGTTTCGCCGATTATCACCTATCTTCTGGCGATGGCGCTGTTTCGGCGCAAAGCCGCGTCGCTTGATTTTGCGGCGCTGGCGATTGGTTTTATCGGCGCGCTTTTGATGTTAAACGTATGGGAATTTGAGATTGGCGAGATTTTTTCTAAATACAACGCCCTATTTATTAGCGCCGCTTTTACGTGGTCGATAATAGCGCTTTTAAGCGCGAGATCGCACGCGAATACGATTGCGTTTTCGTTTTATTTATATCTATCCGCAACGCTGTTTGCAACGCCGTTTATAGATTTTGGCGCGATTGAATTAACCAAAACCGATATGCGCTTTTGGAGCGCTATGATATTTGTAAGCGTAATCTCTACGGCGATCGCCTCGACGCTGTTTTTTTTAGGCTCTAAAAAACTTGGCGCGGACAAGGTAAGCGTCTTTATGTTTGTTACGCCCGCAAGCGCGATTATTTCAAGCGCGATCATGTATGGCGAACGGTTGAATTTTGCGGAATTCGCGGGAATTGCGCTTGCGATTGCGGCTGTGTATATATTAAACCGCGCCGTATTTATCAAACCTAAAAAATAGCGCTTTGCGGCGCTACGCGGCGGCGCTTCGTTTGAAAACCGCGCCAAACGCGCATCGCCTTCGCTTGCGCCCGATCGTAGCGGTCGTCGCGGCGCGAGCGAGGTAAATAATAATTTTTTGTTTATACTACGCGATCAAAACCATAACAAAGCCTTTCGCCAAATGAAGATAATGAAAATTGAGGGGGATGTTTTTCGCGTCGGTATCGACGTAGGGTCGACCACAGTTAAAACCGTCGCGCTTGATTTCCGCGACGCGATTGCGTTCAAGTCGTATTCGCGCCACTACTCCGAAGCGCGTTTGGCGACGATAAGAAGCATAGAAGAGCTATATCAAAGCGGCGCGTTGCCGCCAAACGCCAAAATCGCCGCGACGATAACGGGATCAGGCGGCATGGGCATTGCGGAGCTTTTGGGGTTTGAGTTTGTACAAGAGGTGATCGCGTGCGCGGAGGCGATCGAGAGATTCGCGCCGCGCACTGACGTCGCCATAGAGCTTGGCGGCGAGGACGCGAAAATCACCTTTTTGACAAACGGAACGGAGCAGCGCATGAACGGATCGTGCGCGGGCGGCACGGGCGCGTTTATCGATCAAATGGCGACGCTGCTTAAAACGGACGCGGCGGGATTAAACGATCTGGCGAGCCGCGCCGCAAATATCTATCCGATCGCGGCGCGTTGCGGCGTATTCGCCAAAACGGACGTACAACCGCTCTTAAACGAAGGCGCGCCCCGCGAGGATATAGCGCTCTCGACGTTGCAGGCGGTGGCGCACCAAACCATTAGCGGACTTGCGTGCGGGCGTAAGATACGCGGAAACGTCGCTTTTTTGGGAGGTCCGCTTAACTTTTTAAGCGAGCTTAAAAAACGCTTCATAGAAACTTTGGAACTAAAACCTGAAAACGTCGTCAACACCAAAGACGGCGAGCTTTTCGTGGCGATCGGCGCGGCGTTATGCGGCGATCTAAGGCGGTCGCTGCCGTTTTCGCAACTGCTTGAAGCCTTTAGAGGACTTAAAAACGTCGCGCCCTCAAGCGTCGGCGCGTTAAAACCGCTCTTTGCGAACGCGGAGGAAAAAGCCGCGTTTGACGAGCGCCACGCCAAAGCCAAAGTTAAACGCGCCGAACTTAGCGCGTATCGAGGCGCGGTTTTTTTGGGTATCGACGGCGGATCGACGACGACAAAAGCGGTTTTGATCGGCGAAAACAATGAACTGCTCTTTTCGCATTACGGCGGCAACGAAGGCGATCCGATCAAAGTTGTCGGCGCGATTTTAGAGGATATTTACTCGCGGCTGAGCGACGACGTAACAATCGCCGCCTCGTCCGTAACGGGCTACGGCGAAGCGCTGATCCGCGAGGCGTTCAAGCTGGATTTTTCGGAAGTGGAAACCATAGCGCACTACAAAGCCGCCGAATACTTTTTGCGCGGCGTGGATTTTATCCTCGATATTGGCGGGCAGGATATGAAATGTTTGCGCGTTAAAGACGGCGTAATCGACAACATACTGCTAAACGAAGCCTGCTCGTCTGGATGCGGATCGTTTCTTGAAACCTTCGCGCAATCCGTTCAAACGCCGATTGCCGAGTTTGCAAACGCGGCGCTTAAATCGCGATCGCCGTCCGATTTAGGCTCTCGCTGCACGGTGTTTATGAACTCCAGCGTCAAACAGGCGCAAAAAGACGGCGCGTCGATTGCGGACATTTCGGCGGGACTTTCATACGCCGTGATCAAAAACGCGCTGATCAAAGTTATCAAGATTAAAAGTCCGGAAGAGCTTGGCGAAAAGATCATCGTTCAGGGCGGCACGTTTTACAACGACGCGGTTTTGCGCGCCTTCGAGCTTATTTCAGGACGCGAAGCCGTGCGCCCAGATATAGCGGGACTTATGGGCGCGTTCGGATCGGCTCTGATCGCAAAAGAGCGCTGGCAAGGCGTTAAAGTCGGCGCGATGCTGGGCGCGAAAGATCTGCAAAGTTTCGACGTTAAACGATCGATGTCGCGGTGCGGTTTGTGCGCCAATACCTGCTCTTTGACCGTGAATCGCTTTTCGGACGGGCGCAGGTTTGTTTCGGGCAATCGTTGCGAGCGCGGCGCGGGCAAAGGCAGAACGGAAAACGGCGCAATCGACTTGTACGCTTACAAATACGAGCGGATTTTTGGCTACGAGCCGCGCAAAAACGCGCCGCTTGGCGTTATCGGCATTCCGCGCGCGCTCAATATCTACGAAAACTATCCGCTTTGGCACGTCTTTTTGAGCGAGCTTGGCTTCGATGTTAAACTCTCCGCGCCGTCGTCAAAAGCGTTGCTGGAACAGGGTTTGGACACGTTGCCGTCCGATACGGTCTGCTACCCGGCGAAGCTGGTGCATGGGCATATCGTCGATCTGATAAAAAGCGGCGTTAAAACCATTTTTTATCCGTGCGTCATCTACGAGCAAAAGGAGTTTGACGACGCGCACAATCACTTCAACTGCCCGATCGTAACTTCGTATCCGGAGCTTATTCGCAACAATATCGACTATCTGAAAGAAAGCGGCGTCGAGCTGGTTCAGCCCTTTATCTCGCTGGAAGATCGCGGCAAATTAGCCAAACAGCTTGCGCGCGCTTTTCCAAAAATATCCGGTTTTAAGATTCGCAAAGCGCTAAACGCGGCGTGGAGCGAACAGGCGAAGGCAAAAGCCGACATAGCCAAAAAAGGCGAAGAGGTTATAGAATATCTCAAATCAAACGGCAAGCGCGGCGTGGTATTGTGCGGGCGACCGTATCATATCGATCCGGAGATTCATCACGGCATACCGCAGATTATCACGTCGCTTGGCGTGTCCGTGCTTACCGAGGATTCGGTCGCTCATCTTGGCGGGCTGGACGCGCCGCTTCGCGTCGTCGATCAATGGACGTATCATTCGAGGCTCTATCGCGCCGCCGCTTTTAGCGCGTCCGAAGAGGCAATCGACGTTATTCATCTCAATTCGTTTGGTTGCGGACTGGATTCAATCGTCTCCGATCAAGTCCAAGAGATACTTTCGTTAAGCGGCAAAATATATACCGCAATCAAAATTGACGAAGGCTCTAATCTGGGCGCGGCGCGTATTCGCATTCGGTCGCTAAAAGCGGCGCTGCGCGATCGCGGCGAAAGAAAGCAAAGCTACGCGGGACTTAGCGCGTCCAAATACAAGCGCGTTCCTTTCACAAAGGCGATGAAAGAGGATTACACGATTATCGCGCCGCAAATGTCGCCTATGCACTTTCAGTTTCTGGATTCCGTTTTTCGCGCGGGCGGTTATCGCTTTAAGCTGCTTGAAACGGTTACGCCGCGCACGATTGATTGCGGTTTGCGATATGTGAATAACGACGCGTGCTATCCCTCGATTATGGTAGTGGGACAGGTGATTGAGGCGATGCAATCGGGCGAGTTTGATCCAAACAAAACCGCCGCGTTAATCTCGCAAACGGGCGGCGGTTGCCGCGCCACAAACTACATGGGATATTTACGAAAAGCGCTTGTCGACAGCGGCTTTCCAAACGTGCCGATTTTGTCGTTTAACGCGGTCGGTATGGAGAAAAACGACGGCTTTAAGATTGACGGCAAACTGCTTCATCGCGTGATGATGTGCGTGGTTTACGGCGATCTGCTGATGAATACGCTTTTTCGCGTTCGCCCGTATGAAAAGATCGCGGGATCCGCCGAAGCGCTATATCAAAAATGGGTCGCCAAATGCAAAGAATCCGTTTATGACGGCGTAATGAAAACCTTCAGGCGCAACATTTACGAAATCGTACGCGAATTTGACGCGCTGGAAATAACGGGCGAGCGCAAGCCGCGAGCGGGATTGGTGGGCGAAATACTTGTCAAGTTTCATCCGGGCGCGAATAACGACGTCGTGAAAATAATCGAGCGCGAAGGCGGCGAAGCGGTTATGCCCGGACTAATGGATTTCTTGCTCTACTGCGCGTACGATTACGACTTCAATCGTCGCTTTTTATCGCGCAGTCGTCTTGCGGCGCTGGCGGGCAACGCGGCGATTAGGGCTATGGAGTATTATCGCAAGGATATGAAAAAAGCGCTTGCCAAAAGCGAGCGATTTACGCCGCCCTCGTCGATCGACAAGATCGCCTTTGGCGCGGCGCCGTTTTTGTCGCGGGGCAATCAAACGGGCGAAGGGTGGTTTCTCACGGGCGAAATGGTGGAACTGATCGAAATGGGCGCGCCAAATATCGTATGCATGCAGCCGTTTGCCTGCCTGCCAAATCACATCACGGGCAAAGGGGTGAT
>JAISMA010000164.1 GCA_031276985.1 Helicobacteraceae bacterium
CCAGCCGCCCGCGTCAATTGCACGCGCAATGCCAAAAATCCAATCTAACCAATTTTTAGCTTTTCGGGCGTTTAGCTTGCGCTGTGAGCGTTTGCTTTGCGTGAAACGACGACGAGAGACAAGAAAGAGTTGCGTTTTATTTGCATTTTTACGCGCAAAGGGCGCGGCGAAGCGGCGCGGGACGCGGTAAGCGCGACGGGCGTAGCGAAACGATGAGGGCAAAGCGAGATCGCGCCGCGACGCGATTGAAGCGCAAAGGGCGCGGGATTTGCGCGGTTAGTCGCGGATAAGTTTCTTTTTGCCTAGTTGCGCCAACAACTTGCAATCGCCTAACTCGCACGCCTTCCTTGCGTCTTGAGTCGCGCTTTTATAGTCGCTTAATTTTGCGTAAGCTCTTGTGCGATTGTTATAAGCCTCTATATAGTGCGGAGCAACCTTAATTGCTTGCGTATAGTCCGCAATTGCTTGTTTATAATCGCCTAAATCTCTGTAAGCATTTCCGCGACTGTTGAAAGCCACCGCATAGTGCGGAGCAACCTTAATTGCTTGCGTATAGTCCGCAATTGCTTTGCTGTAGTCGCCTAACTTAGCGTATGTGTATCCTCTACTATAGAAAGCGATTTCTAAATCTGGGTCAATGTTAATCGCTCGTGTATAGTATGCTATAGCTTGAATATAATTCTTCTCGCTTTCAGCGCCGATTCCGTGCAAAAACGTCCGCTCTGCTTCTGCGTTGTCGCTATAAAATCCAGCGAAGGCGACGCAAACTGCAAACAAAGCGGCGCAAATCAGTCTAAACATCGTAACTCCTTTTTATATTTTGGTCATTTTCTTGAATTGATACAACTTTTCTAATAGCATATCTAGGAACGGCTTAGGCGCGAAGTGTAAATTTTTGACAATATCCGCCGCTTCGTCAAGATCGGGGAAGTTTTTGTTGTTGATTGATATTTGGTTGCCGTGCCCAGCATTAACGCTAATCGTATCGCCGTTGATTATGGTCGGAGTTGAAGCATCGGATACCTTGTTGCCAAAAATCCAATCTGACGAAATTTGTCGCTTGACGCACTCAATTATGATTGACTCGTAAGGGATTGCGTTTGCTTTTTTGCGCTTCGAGTATGACGCTTTCGACATTCCGAGTATTTTAGCTAGTTCGCTGTCAAGCGATACACTGAACGCGATTTTTAGCCTTTTTTCAACTTCTTCAAAATTTTCGACGATCATCTGCCTTCCTTAAGTTTCTTTTCAGGAAACTGTTGGTATAGTGGCAACTTATAAAGTTACATTCTTGATTATATCGCCAATTGAGAGCATAAATCAAGAGGGAAGGGAAAGAATGAAGGTTGATCAGGCGTTAGTTGAGTTTGAATCGGTCGCTCTTAGGTTAAAAGCAGCGATTGGCGCAGGGTCGGACGCCGAATTAGCGCGTATTCTCGGTTTGAGCGCAACAGCTTATACCTGCCGAAAACAGCGGCGCATGTTGCCTTTGAGCCGTATTGCCAAAGTATGTTTAGAGCGCGGAATATCTATTGATCGCATATTAAATGAAACCTACACGCTGGCTTTGATTGGCGACGAGAAGATTGCGAAAAGCGGTGAAAAGCAAGAAAAGAGGAGAGAATGAATAAAGCGGTGATTGTTATCAACAATAAATCCGTTACGTTTGGCGCAATCGACGATTGCGTTTTTATCACTAGCCGCGACATCGCGGCGGTTTTTGAGAAGCGACATTCGGACGTAATACGAGGAATCGAGGCTTTGCCGCTTGATGAGTATCGCCAACGCAATTTTGCGTCGGCGGAATATATCGACGATCAGGGCAAGCCGCGCAAAGAATACAACATTACCCGCGACGGCTTCGCGCTTTTAGCGATGGGCTTCACGGGCGCGAAAGCGTATCAATGGAAAGTCGCGTTTATCGACGCTTTTAACAAAATGGAAGCGGAGCTGAAAAAACGAGGCGAAAACGCGATACCGTCGAATTTTGCCGAAGCGTTAGAACTAGCGGCGAAACAAGCGAGGGCGATTGAAGCGAATAATGCGCTAATCGCGGAGCAAAAAGCAAAGATTGAAGCCGATAAGCCGCGAGTTGAATTCGCTAATCGGTTGCTTAAAAGCGAGGGAAGCCTTAGCTTGCGCGATTATGCGAAGGTTTTATGCGCCAAAGGGTTTAGCATTGGCGAAAAACGGCTGTTTGAAAAGTTGCGAAAGATAGGGATATTGGACAGGCACAATAAACCATATCAAAAGTATGTCGAGAGCGGGATTTTCTCGCTCAAGTCTAGCGTGTATCCAAACAAGTCGACGGGCGATAGCATTATATACACGCAAACGCGAATCACAGCTAAAGGGCAAGAGCATATCTACGCCCTTATCGCGCCTAAAGATTTATTTAGCGAGGGGAAAAGATGAGCGGGGTCGTGATTGAACTAACGCTTGGCGAAAGCGCGATCGAAGGCTTGAGGGCGGAGGCGCGATTGGCGCAAGAGAAAGCGGAAGCGGCGAAACGGGCGCAAAGAATAGCGGCGTTGCAACAAGTAAAAGCGACGTTACAAACCGCGCTTGAAACGCTTAAGCAAAACAGAAAGGGCGCGTAATGGAAACGGACGAAATACTCGACGAGCTTGAAAAGCTAGAGGACGAGATTAAAGCCGCTTTGGAATCCGCAAGAAAGCTGGAGGCGCGGGTCGACGAGGCGAAGAGCAAGTTAAGCATAAGCCTTCTCTTCGCAGGGGCGCGGATTTATAGAGGAGTGTTTGGCGTAAAGTGCATTGAAATTAACGAAAAAAATGCTCGCATCCGCCTATTTTGCAAAGAGGCGATTGATTTGGCGGATTTTATCTATAAACATTTGGGAAGCATAAAGGCGAAAAAGTGAAAGTAGCGGAGTTTAATTTTATTTCGCATAGCGAAGTCGGCGAACGCTTAGGGGTTGCTATGCGCCGCGAAAGCGTTACCATTGATGATATAGCGGTTCTTGCGGATATAAGCGTGGAGCAAGCGAAGCGATTATTAAAGGGCGATTTTGACGATTTGAGCATATCGAAATTAAACAAAATCGCGGTCTTGCTGGATAGAACTTTAGACTTTTTGCTATTTGGCGCGGATAGCGCACCGACGCTATGTATTGCGAAAATCGCTTTAAATTGGCGTGAAATGAAAGTGATTGCGGCAATGCGCGCTTTTGATTTTATTGATATGCTGGAAAGGTCGGAATATGAATAAAATAAATTACGTTATGACAGAAAAGGGCGAGCGCGTTAGGCGAGCGCGTGAAGCGCGAAAAATGAACGTCGACGAGCTATCGGCATTAAGCGGAGTCGGCTACTACGAGCTACTTTTAGTTGAGGATCGCGGACACAAGATCGCGCTAACAATCGACCATATACAAGCGATAGCGAAAGCTCTGAACGTCGACATAAAATATATTATGAACGGCGAAAATGAACCGCTGTTTATAACGGAATTTTACGATAAATATATATTAAAGCAGGCGCAAGATATGGTGAATAAAGCGATGGGCGAAATGCACTATTCGCTAAAAAAATTCACGGACGGCTTCACGGATTTACTCGCATTGAATGTTGAGCAAAAAAACCGCGAAATCGGCAGATTAGACGCGAAAATAATAATCGAAAAAGCGCAAGATGAAGCTAAAAAGATCGGCAAAAGGTTGGAGTTAGCGCGTAAAGCGCGAGATAGGGTTCTCGGATTCTTTGCGCTAGACCTTCACATGAACGTCGACGATTTAGCAATGATTGAGGGCGGCGCGATCATTGAGCCTTATTTTCAAACGATTGAAAAAATCGCGCTGTATTTGCGCGTCGATATTCACTACATTTTGACAGGCGAAAGTGAACCGCAATTCATAACGGATTATCTCAAAATAAAGGGTGAAAAATGAGGGCGGACGAGCGTTTAGAAGCGTTTGAAACCATAAAGCGCAAAGCGGGGGTTTTAGACTTTTTGTTGTCGCTAAAACTGCCAAATTTGAAGTGCTTATTTAAGCGGTCGCAAATTACGCGAGAGGCGGAGTTGCTTATAACAAGCGACAGCGAATCGCCTAGCGATAAAGTTGAATCGCATAACGACAAGGATCAGGCGTTGGGATTGCTCAAATTCTTGTTTGACAACTTGAGTGAAGCGGACCCTAAGACCGCGAATTATTACGTGGATTTGGCAGGTTATGGACGCTTAACCCTAACATATAATCCAAACATAGAAAAGGAGTCAGAAAATGAGTAAGCGGCTGGCTGAAGCGTTAGCGACTATCGAAAATTACGAAACGACGGCTCAAGACTTGCGCCGATCGTTATCGTTAAATCTTTTTGATTCGCTGTTTGCGTTTGAGCTTAAAACGTATGACGACGGCGCGATCAAGCCGATTTTAACGATTAAGCGCCACGCGCCGCTAACAGCGGAGGTTTCGCTAAATGAAGCTAAGGATTTGTTTAGATTTTTGTTTAATAATCTAGCAGATTTTGACGCGAAAATAGGGCGCGATGTTGTGGATTTAGGCGCGACTTATGTCGCAATTTTTAGCAAAGAAAAGGAGTAAAAAAATGGCTAAATTGACGTATAAAGAGCTTTTCGCATTTGCTCAAGAGTGCTTAACTCTTGAGACAAAAAAAGCGATCGCAAAAAGCGCATACGATTGCGCGGCGAGGGAGTTACGCGAAGCGGCTGAACGCCTAGCGTTAGCGCAAATGAATGTCGGCGAGCGTAGCGGCGAGTCTTCGTTTATTTGGCGCTTAAAAGAGGGCGATCTTGTCTTAGAGATCGCAAGGGACGACAGAAGCGTAGAGTTAACGTATCACTCGGCATTAGATTTAGCTGAATTTCTCGCCGCGCCGTTAGCGGATTACGATAGCGAAAAAACAGAAAAGGAGTCAGAAAATGAATGAAGTAAGCAAGGCGGCGCGTTTATTAAGCGCGATTAAAGCGACAAAGGCGATGTTGCGCCGCGATCTCGGCGGAAATAATGAGATCGCAATCTACGGCGAAGGCGTAAGGCTTAGAGACAGCGAAGACGGCGCTGAGATCGTGTTGGAATATGAGAACGCGCTAAAAGCGGCGCGTTGGATTATCGAAATGCTAGGGGCTGAAAATGTCAAAGATTGAGCGTTTTTTTCGCGGTTTTAATCGCGTTATGGACAATGATAAAACGTTGTTTACAATCGTTTTAATAACGATTTTATACGTAGCGTTAAATCGCTAGAAAGGGGCTAAAAAATGAGTAATGAAACGCGCAAAAAAGAGGCGTATTTTAATTCTGGAACTAGGTTCTACTATCCAGAATTATGCGCCGCGCTAGAAAAGGGCGAAAACGTGAGCATGTTAATAGCCGACACGATTGAGGGACTACCGATCACCGCTAGGTTCACGGCTGAAGTTAGCGATAGAGACAATGCGGATTGGCGCACGTGGGACGCTGAAACGCTCTCACAATATGAAGCTGAAGGCGAAGGCGAAGGGCTACACGAGCCGACTTTAGTGATTGAGATCGGCGAATTTATTAACGCCAATATCCGCTTGCAAATGGATTTAACGGCGGCGAACGATCTTTATGAATTTTTGGATGCGTGGCTTAAAGCAAAAGGAGCGCAAAAATGACTAAGATTTTACGAGACGCGGCTAACGCGAAAATCGCAAAAGCGGTCGCTGAAAAGCGACTCGACGAGATAAGGGCGCAGATACGCGATCAGGATATGAGCGCATCGTTTCATAGCCGCGAATTGCGCTTGGTGTTATATATAAGCAGCACGGGGACGCTTGGGGCGGCTGCAAGTAAGATCGCAACGCTCAAAGAGAGACTCGATCTGTTTTTGCGACACTTTAGCGAAATCCGCGAATTGCAGGACAAAATCATAAAAGCGGATGCGGCTATTACGCGAGGCAACCTTAGCGAAAAATTGCAAGAGTTGCGGACTCGGCGGGGTAACAAGCGCAAAGAGTTAAAAGAGTTGGAAACTGAAATCTTGCGCGTTATCGCCGTGCAAAAATGGCAAAGCAAAAAGAAGCAAAAAGGGATTAAACAATGAGAATTGCGGACGCTAGGGTAATTTTTGCTAACAATTATCCTAAATTACATGGGCAAAAAGCGGCGAAACTTTTGGCTATTGAACCGCTGAAAATTCCGGAAGAGCTAAATGACAAATTCCGCGAATACGACGCACGCAACGCTAACCACGAGTATTATCCGCTTGCGGCGGGCGAATATCTGCTGTTGGTATTTTTGGGCGATCTGAAAATACCTTTTACAACTTTGAGAAAACGCACTGCCGATAACGAGGATTTTTATATGTCGAAAATCGGCGATTTTTTCAAAATCGAAATTGAGAAAAAGGATGCAAAAAATGAATGAAACATTAACGTTTTTTTTAACGTGGGGCGCGATATGCGTATCCGTAATGTATGCGGTCTATTGGATCGTAGAAAGGGAAATCAAATGAGGCTAAATTATGCCAAAATCGCGCCAAAAACGGCGCAAACTACGGCGATAATGATCGGGCAGTCCGCTTATGTCGATCTTCGCAAAACCGCGAAAATCGACGCGCAAAAGCGGCAGGACGTATTCGCTACTTTGCGCGATTATCAACTCGCAAATTACGGATCGGCGTTTATGCCAAAAAGGGCGATCAAATGACTACCATTTTCGTGCCTATTAACGAGATCGACAGGCTTATAAATCAGTTTATAAGCGACAAGCGGATACCGATTGAGACAATCGCAAAAGCTATCGAATTACGCCGCGAATTAGACGCGCTAAACGCCATATTTGAAGGCGAATTAAAAGCGATTGATGAAAAAGAACGGCTGGCTAATCGAAAGTATTACGAGCCAATCGTTAATCGCGGAAGCAAGGAGCAACAAAATGATTGACGAAGCCAGAGCAATAGGGTGGCTTATGCAAATAGACTGCCAACTTAATAAGATCGCGCTGAAAATAATTGCGGACGATCGTTATCTTAAAGGCGGGTTTATAAGAGAGGCGGCGGACAGTTTGTCGAGCGCGTTAAAAGAGATTCATGCGGCGTGGGATGCGCTAAGACGTGAAAGCGAAAGGATTAAAAAATGAAAAAGAGGATCACATTAGAAGGATCGCTATACGTTAGCGATCGGGACTTTGAAGCGGCGACGGACATATTGCGTAAAGCAAAAGACAGCGGCGCGGAGTATTTGACGGGCGATCAACTTCAAGCTGTGCTTTTAGCATTAAATCCGACGCCTATTATTTCGTTTGCGGTGGAGTGTCCAGACGGCGATAACGATACGTGGCGGTTATTCACGCAAAGCGTTAATAAGTTTTGGGTTGAAGGAGTAGAACTTGCGCTGAAAAAAAGCGCGAATAAAGATGAGTCCGCCGATGCGAATGAGCAAAAAGAGGGGGGGGAAAATGACCGCGATAGTTAGTTATAGCGTAGGAACGTATAGCGGCGAGATCGAAGTATATTACGACGATCCCGACGTTGATGACGGCGAGTTAATCGCCAAAGCAAAGCGCATTGTATTTCGCAACTCGCCGCGCCCTGCTGGAATGTATGCTGAAAGTTGGAAGGTAAGACGCGATGATTAACCCTATCTATAAACCGAAGGGCGCGGCGGGCGAATATGGCGATTGGGCATTAAATATCTATACGGGTTGTCCGCATAGGTGCTTTTATTGTTACGCGCCCAAAGTCCTGCGAATGGATAAAGAAACGTTTCACTCTTGCGTCGCGCCACGCGAAGGCATATTCGAGGCGGTTGGCAAACAGCTTTTTAATTGGCGCAAAAGCGGCATAAAAAACCGTTTAATATTTTTATGCTTTACGTGCGATCCGTATCCTTTAGGACTCGATTGTAGCGCAACAAGCAAAATAATGGCAATGATAAAGGAGTCTAAAAATAACATTAAATTATTAACAAAGAACTTTTATAGCGGAAGGCTAAAAGCAGATTTGACATTCTTTGATAAAAACGATTGCTTTGGCATAACCGACGATTGCGCCAAGCATTACGACGAGCTTGATTATATTGGAACAAGATTTGCGCGACGCGAGCTGTTAAAATTCGCAAAGAAAAAGCGGGTGAAAACGTGGATTAGTTTTGAGCCGATTTTAAACGTAGAGGTTGCGATTAAAAACGTCGAATTTTACAAAGATTACGCGGATTTAATGGCGTTTGGCGCGCTAAACCACGTTAAATTAGATAAGCCGATCGATTATACAAACGCCGAAAAAAAGATTATCGCTACATGCGAAAAGCACGGCGTGAAATACTTAATTAAATCCAGCTTGAAAGGAGTCCGCCGTGCGAATGAGCGATAGCGAACTCAAAAAATGCAAAGACCAAATTAAACGCCACGAGGGTTTAGTTTTGGTTGCGTACAAGGATAGCTTGGGCTTTTGGACAATCGGATACGGTCATTTATGCGATCAGTTAAAGCCTATTAAAACCATTACAAAAGACGGCGCGGACGCGCTGTTTGAAGGCGATTTTAATGCGGCGAGAATGGACGCTTATTTGATAATCGCGGACTTAGACGAGTTGAGCGCGGCGCGTCAAGCGGTGATTATAAACATGGCTTTTAATCTTGGATATAAAAAGCTATCGAAATTTAATCAAACAATCCGCGCAATTTACGATCGCAATTTTGAACGCGCCGCGAAACAAATGCTGGCGAGCCTTTGGGCGAAGCAGGTTGGCAAACGCGC
>JAISMA010000182.1 GCA_031276985.1 Helicobacteraceae bacterium
ACTCCTTAGATTTGTTAATAGCGTCGCGTCGTCGTCCGTTATTCATCGTCGATCCATTCCGCATGATCGCAGTGTTCTTTAGTGGCTGATTTGCGCTTTCTTGATCGGCGTTCCTCGCCAAATTTTAGCCCGTGTTGCCGCGTATAGCTAAAGTAGAATTTGCCGTTTAGATAGGGCAAACCAAACAAGATCGCGGGCAAAGCGCACGCGCCGATTGTTAGCGCGGCTAACGCCCAGCTTATTTCGGCGGTTATTAACGCAATCGTATAAATCGCAAACGCCGATAATCCGCACGAGATTAACGCGCCGATTAAAAACAATCTAAACTGCCAAACGCGCCGCGTCGCCATTACCTAGCCTTCAATCGCCAAAAATGCTTGAGCGCGATCTTGGCGAGGCTTTGCGTCGCCAAGTCGCCCAAATTGATCCGCCGAAAAAACGCTTGCGTTTTTTGGCGATAGTTTCGCGGGGTTTTATTTGTCATCATCTAGCCTTTGGAAACTTTATCCAGCGGTAAAATCTGACCGCGTTATAAAATAGTCGCGCCACGCGCCGATCATCTTCTTTGAGCGCCTGCAAAAAGGCGGTATCGGCTTTTTTGAACCAATCCCGCGCCGCGTCGTAACCGCCGCGCTCGTAAAAATAAATCGCCCTCGCGTATCCGAAATCGTGTATAACGGAACTCGTTAGATATTCATGCGGCGCGAATACGCTCCAAAAAATTCGCGGAATGCTCGCGCCGTCAAACTCAAACCCCGCGGGAACGGATATTCCGCAACGCATAAACGGCGCGAGCGCTCTAAATCTACGTTTGGCGACGGGCGTAATAACCAGTTCGCCAGAAGTCGCTTGAGCGCGATCTTGGCGAGGCGCTTCGCGCGCGAGTTTTGCCGCGCGGTTTATATCAATCATTGTTTGCGCCCTCTTTGTCATTCCGCGCTTCAGTCGCGGAATCTATCCCTTCAATTTCAGCGTTCACTGCGTCTTTTTTCGCCCGCGCCGCAAGCATAATCGCCGTTACTTTTCGCGCTATCAACGCGCCGATTTGCGCGAAATCGTTAGCGCTTAGCGACCGCGCTATATTGTCCGCGTCGATCCACTCCTGCGACGCGCCGTCGCCCGCGACGCTTAACAGCGACAACGCGGCGGTCATTCTTAGTTGCGATTTTTCATCCGCGTCGTATCTCGCGCCGTTATACTCCACGATAAGCGCCGCGAGTTCCGCGTCTCTTTCGGCGTTAATCGCCGCGATTTTGTCGGCTTTTGTAAGCGGCGCGGCTTTAACGTTTGCCGCCGCCTCCTCGCGGGTGATCTCAACCCAGCCTTGCGCTTCGATCTCGTTTGCGTTTGCGATAGCGTAGTTTTCATCTACGCCGAATTCCGATCCGCTTAAATCCCTAAACCATTTCATAACTCGCCTCCTACAATACTTGCTTGCGGATATACCGCGTTATAATAGCCTGATCGTCAGCCCCAGCGTTGAAATACAAATTCCAATGCCGCCCTCTTGTAACAAGGAACGATAAAGACACCGCATATCCGTTTAAGCCAATACTTCCAACTCTCGCGTTGAATTCGCCCTTGCTTGGTCTATCTATATAGGCGGTTAGCAGGTGATAAGGCGAGACAAAGTTGTCTACTCTTTGCTCGACGTAGATCATCGCTAAGTCGTCCGTAGCCAATACTTCCGCCGTATTGAAATAACCCGTTTGCGTAAGTTGCGCTTGCGTTAAAACCTGATTGGTTATATCGACGACTTGAGAGGCTGAAATTAAGACGCCGCCAGCAATGTCGTCAAACGCGGCTTCAGTCGCGTCGAGTTGTCCAACGCAACTTAATATCTTAAACCCATACCAATTGACTTTTACGTATAGCTCCGTCCATTTTTCGGCGGGATTATCGACGTAATAAAACTCAAGAGCGGAGCTATTGTCTCTTTTACTTAATACGTACTCGTTGTTTGGAACGTGTAACGATACGATTGCGCCTTCTGGTATTGTCCCGTAATTATTGTTTCCGCACTTTACGGTTAGCTCTCTGTTGTGCCCGCTAATCCTAGCGACGCGCTTATAATTCCATGCGCTATCGCCTCGAAACGTCCAAGCAGTAGAAACGGCGCGGTTTGCAACGCCCGAAACCGCGTTGATATTGGCGAGAATCGCGTCGTAGCCGTTTAACGCGCCCTTGCCCTCGCCTGTAATGCCGATCTCGCCGTTTGCCGTCGATCCCGTAATCACGCCGAACATGCCTTCGTTGTTGGCGGTCGAAACCGTGTCGTAGCCGCGATCGATCCATTTGTCGCCGTTTGCGTTGGCGAAGTAGGTTATAACGTGGTTATTGTCGAGATTTACAAGCGTCGCGCCGTTTTGCGGCAAGCTTCCAGAGCTTGAGCCCGAAGCCGCCTCGTACGCCGCCTGATACTCCTCTTGGGTTAGCGGGCTTTCGCCCAGATGAACGGGATAATATCCGTTAATGCCCGACGCGCCGCTTACAAAATCGATCGGCGGATATACCTTGCCGTTAATTATGATCGCCATTGTCGTTCCTTTCGTTATCGCTAAAAATGCTTTCGGCTTCCTTGCCGCGCTGCTCTCGCGCGGCATTGGCGGATATTCGGGTCGCTACGCAAAAGTTTTGCGATTCTGCGACTTGCTTCGCGCAATCTCGCGTTTTTATTTGTCGTCATCGTTGTTCCTTTCAGTTGGTTTGAGCGCCGCGAGATTGCCAAGCAACGCGGCTATATCGGGCGTGGCGGCGTAATCCGCGCCGTCGATTGCGATTGCGATCCACCGAACCGCAATCCACTTCGCCGCGGCGTAATCGTCCGCCCTTTCGCAGGGCTTATCAATGTAAACCGCCTTTTCCACAATTTGCGGTTGCGCCGCGCATCCAGCGAGGCTAATCATTAAGAGCGTTAAGGCTATCAATAAGCGCATTCGATCCTCCTATTTCGCAGGTTGCTTTCGCCAAAAATGCTTGGGCATTTTTCGGCGGGTTAATTTGCGCCGCTTGCGATTTTTCACGAAAAATCGGCGCGCGGGTTTTATTCGACGCGGCGATCGCGGCGCGGTAACTATCAAAGCGGGCGCTAAGCTCCGCGTAATCGGCGAAGCAGGCGCTTAAACTGCTATTAAAATCCTTTTGAGCGCGCGTTAAAACCTCGTAATTCGACGCGGCGATTGTTTCAAACCGCGCCGATTTTTCGCGCGCCAAAGCAAGATCGCCGCTCAAGCCCTCGATCGCGTAACGCTGATAACCCAGCGCGGCAAGCAAAAGCGCGATCGCGATTGTCGCGATAACCGATCCGTACTTGCTAATCATTTTTGCGCCTCCTTGCCGCCCAGTCGATTAAATCCGCGAAGCAAAAATTTCGCAAAATCTTTGCGAAGCGACCCGAATATCCGCCAATGCCGCGCGAGAGCAGCGCGGCAAGGAAGCCGAAAGCATTATTGTCATCGGGCGCGAAAGGATAATCGCCGTCTGGAATGAACTCGCGTCTTAACGTCGCCATTATTGACCTTTCGCTCCCGTTTCGTACTCAACGTAGAGGTTGCGCTTTTCGCCAATCGCGCCTTTGGCGATTAGCGCGATCTCCAAAACCGCGATCGCTATCGATAACGCCGCGCCCGCCGTTTGCTTGTTTGCCATTAGTAGAACCTCGTAACGCGGTATTTCACGTTTAGCGTTCCGTTGAAACTAAACCACGCGCGAAACTCGTACCCGTGAGCGCCGTCGAAAACGCCGCTTAAACTCTCTATGGTAAGCGACGCGATCTGGTCCAGCGCAAGCTCGAATATAAGCGGCGACTGGTTTGTGGGAATAACTCTATTCACCGTGACGCTACCGCTTTTGCGCCATTCGCAATATACGCCCTGAGAGCCTCTAACCTCGACCTTGGACGCGGTTTTAACTAGGGTTATTAGCGGATATACGCCCGCCGCGTCGATAGTAAATGTGCCGTTTTGCCCGTTCGGTTTGGTAAAACTGCCGCTTATCGGTAGCGCGGCGTAAACCTGCGCTTCGGTCGCGGGTTTGGTCGGGTTGTCGCCCGCCGCGCTGGATTTGGACGGCAAAACGGGCTCGTCGCTAAAGGTTTTAACGCCGCCAATCGTCTGATTATCCGTCAAATTCACAAACGGCACGAGGGCTGGGATTCCAAGCAGATCGCTTTCGTATCCTGTGCGCGTGAATTCCGAAACGTCAAGCGCGCCCTCGTATTTCAAAACGCGGAACCGATAGCCAGACCAATAATAAGCGTTTAGGAAAAGCTCCGTGGAGCGCTCCGCCTCGTTATTTGAGCGGAACACAAATTGATTGCTTGACCCCGCGACAAAAGCGGGTCCCACGCCTCCCCATGTATTGGTTATAACCGCCTTGCTAAAATCGTTGTTTGGCACGTATAAGAATATGCGGTGCGTATATAGGTTGTCGTTCCAAGGGTATGGGCGCGTAACCTCGATGTCTACCATTCGCGTATCGCCCGTGATTTTCAGAATGCGACTATATTGCTCGCCTTCGATGTGGCGCGGCGCCGTCCACAACGCGCTAACGGGCGCTCCGACGGTCGTCGCCGCGTATTCGGCGCCGTTTTTGGCGTTGACGGCGGTCGTGGCGGCGTTGACGGCGATTGTCGCCGCGGTTTGCGCGTCGGTTTTGGCGGTCGTTACGACGGACTCCGCGCCCGTCGCCGTCGTCGCGGCGCTTACGGCTGTCGCGGCGGCGCTTGCGGCGGTCGTCGCGGCGGTCGTCGCGCTTGTTTCTTTAGCGTCGACATTCGTCGCGGTCGAATTAAGCTGAGCGGCGTAAATGTTCAGCTCGTTTTGCAGGGTCGGCAACGCGCCAAGAAACAACGAGGCTTTTTCGTCGAATTCGGCGGGTAGATCGACGCCCTTCAAAGGCGGCGCTGGAATTTCCGTTATCGTCTGGGTTATGCCCATCGCTTCTCCTTTCGTTTAATTAGGACCGCGAAGCAAAAGTTTCGCGAAACTTTTGCGTAGCGCCCAAATTACCGCCGAAAACTCCGCGAGGAGTTTTGGCGACCTAATCGCCTCTAAAAAAGAAATTAACAATCGACGTTAAAAGCGCGCCCAACACGGTGAATACAACCCACCGTTGCGCGGTTTTAACGCTTTCAATCTCTTTGCGATCGTTTGTCGATCGTTCCGTGTGCGCTATGAGGCGCTCCTCTACGCGCGCGATCGACACGCGCAAATCGCCTAAAGCCTCGTTTGTGGCTTGGGTTTGTTCGCGCACAAGCTCTTTTAGCTCGTCGATTTTTACGTCGTCAATCCGTCTTGCCGCCGCCATTATTTGCCTTTGCGCTTTTGAGCGCTCGCCTGATACGCGCCCGACATTGATTTAAGAGTCCGCCAAACCTCGATTCGATCGAGTCCGTAGCGATCGCAGTAATCGCGCGCGAGGGCGTAATCGGCGCTAAAACCGCCAAATCCGTCGCCTTTTGCCGATAGATGAAACAACTCGTAAATCATTGCCTGCTCCGTATCCAATCGCGCCGTTTGCGCCCGATTCGCGCCGCCGTTAGCGACGTAAATCATCAGGCGCTCAAGCTCTACTTTTTTTTAGCGCGCTCCTCTTGCAACAACGCTTCCAAAGCGCCGATAAACTCGTATAGATTGCCGTTCTTTTCTTGATCGGCTATCAGCTCCTCAACGTCGATCGCGCCTTTGGCTTCAAGCCTTTCGCGCAGTTTCGCCCTGCTTGCGGCGATTAGCGTCGCGCCCTCTTTGGCTTCGCTCGTAATCTCCGCGTCAATCTCCAGCGTCGTGGGCGATCGGTAGTTAAACGCCGCTTTCGCGCCGCCTAACTCGTATTCAAATTCGACGCTGTTTAGCTTCGCGCTAAAAACTTTGCTCATCTTTTACCTCTTTCGTTTTGTTAAAAATCGCGGAGCAAAAGTTTTGCGATTCTGCGACTTCGCGCAGAATGACAACTGCTTCGCGGGTTAATTTGTCATTCCGCGCGCTAGTCGCGGAATCTCGTTTTGGCGATTACGCTACATCCTCGTCGTAATCAAGCACGCCTTGCGCCGTGCGTTGAATCTTGCCCGTGAAGACAAGCGTTCTAAACTCCTGCCCGATCATCGACAGATCGCCGCTCGGCGAGAGCGAAACCTTGTAGATCGTGATCTCGCACGGAGTTCCTTCGAGGTTTGCCGAAACAAACCGCGCCTGCCCGACGACGTTTTTTTGCGTCGAGGCGCTTACGCGGTTAACCGTCGCCGATCCCAGCCGCTTCCATTCGTCCGCGTCGAACGTTCCCGCGCTCACCGCGCCGATCGCCTCGTAGATCGCGCCGTCTTCAATAACCGTATCGCCCGCGACGTAAGCGGCGCTATCGCTGAAAGCCGAAAGCGTCTTGCCGTTGCGATACGTATCGCCCGCGACGTAGGTTTTGGTTTTGACGGAGCCAAACAAAAACCTCGCCAGATTGTCGCGGTTCGTGTCGCCCGTGGTGAATGCCAGCGTGTAATCGCGCCGCAAAACCGCCTCCGCTACTACCTCCGCGGGTCCGTTATCGCGGCTTAGAAGCTCAACCGTCTGCGATTCGCTTGTGATTGATATGTCTTGAACCGTTCCGATTTCGACCTCTTCGCCCAGCGCGTTGGTCGCCGTGTTTATCGGCCGCCAGTAAAGACGACCGCCCGCAAAAAAATAATTGGACATTTTTTAACCTCCTAATACGGTTATGGCGATTCGATACTCGCTAAGCGAGCCTTCTATTCGCTCTAGCGCGGCTTCGCCAACGCTCCATTCGGCTCTGCCGAACTCTCTTTCTTCGGCTATAAACGCCGCTAAAACCGCGTCAATCGTTTCGTACGCGCCGCCCTTTTGCTCAAAATTGTTTGAGACAATCCACAAACTAAACCGATATTCAATCGGGCGATTTCGCTCTATTAAAGCGCCGTTAAAAACCAAATAAACGCCGTTTTGGTCCAAATCTAGGCGATCTTGAGCGATCGCGCTCACTCCCGCCTTTTTCAGCTTTGCCAGCAGTTTATCTCTTGCTTGCGCTATCATTGATTACCTTTCGCTTGCGCTTTTTGGCGATTGACTTCGTTGCGCGTCGCTTCGCGGCTTCGTTACATACGCTTTAGTATGCGCCTCGCCGCTTGCTTGCGCGCCTTGTTCTCGCCAAAAATCCCGTCGCGATTGATCCGCGCGCTTTACCGACATCGTTTCAGACCGCCCTTTCGCCAAAAAACGCAAGCGTTTTTTCGGCGGATATTCGGGTCGCTACGCAAAAGTTTTGCGAAACTTTTGCTTCGCGGGTTTTATTCATTGCGCCAAGCGTTGCGTTTTTCATCGTTTCAGACCGCCCTGTACATAATGTTCCCGCCCGCGCCCTCGTCGGTTTTGAAAGGCGCGTCGGCGAGGCGTTTTAACGCCGATTGATACAGATACATATCCGATTCGTCAACGTCGATTTTCAGGCGAATCTTCAGCCGATAAAACGCAATATCCAGCGCCGTCGTTTCGTCGACGACCTTATCGCCGATTAGCTCTATCGCCTCGTTTGCCGCCGCGTCAATATCCGCGTCCGCCGCCAGCGACGGATTGTTTAATCCGCTTGAGGCTAACGATTTTAGAGCTTCGGCGAGCATTTCAGACCGCTTTCACGCCAAAAATCGCTTGAGCGCGATCTTGGCGAGGCTTTGCGTCGCCAAGTCGCCCAAATTGACCCGCCGAAAAATCCGCAGGATTTTTGGCGATAGCTCCGCGAGTTTTGTTTAATGGCGCGCGCATGGTTATTTGCCTCTGTTTTTGCGATTTGGCGCGTTATTCGCGGGCTTTAGCCCCGCGTTTGGCGTTTGCTTCGCGGGCGCGGGAGCGCCGATCGGCGCGGCGGCTTCAGTCGCGGGCGCGATTAAACCGCGATCCACATACTTTTGCGCCGCCGCCTCGATCATCTCGATCGTCTCGCCCTCGTAGTAAAAACCGCCCTTGATCGCGCTGTTTTTCAAAACGACGTATTTCATCTAACGCTCCTTCGCTCTTACGGCTCTTCGGTCAAGACGCTAACCCATTTTTTGATGAGTATTTCGTAGTCTTGATAAACCGAAAAGATGTACTTGAGCCCTCTTTCTTCGGCGCTGTATTCGCGATCGCGCTGAACGCCCAAACCCACGCCAAGCACGAGGTTTTTAAGCGGCGTGGCGAGATAAACGCCCGTCGGCATAAACTTATTGACTTCCAGCGGAATGCCAAGAATGCGCGGCGCGTTGTTTTCGATGAGATACGTCGGCGCGTTTAGCGCGGACAATTCGCGGTTGTAAAGCTGATAATCCGCGGGCGAAAGCAAAATCGAAGCGTCGGCCACCGCGTCGGGATCAAGCGATTCCGCCAGCGCGGTTAAGCGATCGATGATGTTATCGGCGGGATCGTACGTGCCTTTGATCGTGCTTGCGTGCGTTTTGGCGATGCTTACCCAGCCTTCGTTTAGCGTCGTGAAGCCCGTCGCCGCGTTGTAAGTATCGGTCGTGCCCACAAAGCCCAGATTGGTCAGGTTATTGGCGAAGCTCTTGGCAAACGCGTTGAACGTGTCGCTTTGGAAGCGCGGATTGTGCGCGTTGTCTTCAAGCGCGCTATTGCCGATAAAGCCAAACAGTTGCGCGGGTTTGAGGTTTAGCGTGCAGCCGATAACGCTTGCTTTTTGGCGTTGCGTATCGGTCGGGCGCGTTCCTTCGGCGAGTTGAATCAGGATGTTATTGGCGAGGTCGATCGCCGTTAAATCCTTCTGCAACGATCGCGTCTTGACCGTTTGCACCTTTTGCAAAAACGCGCTACTATCGACAATCGCGTCGATAAGCGTATGGCTTTGTTCGGGCGTGAGCGTTCCGCGCAGACCAAAGTCCGCCGCGCTCATATTGCCAGCCGCTTTGATGATTTCGTCAAATTCAGCCATTAGAGAACTCCTTTGTCGTCGCCAAAAATCGCAAGCGATTTTTCGGCGGGTTTGTCATTGCTTGCGGAAGCAAAGCTCCCGCTACGCGACATGCGGGGGAATCCCCCTACGCCCCCTGCGGTCGCTACGCGAAAAACGCGGTTTTTCGGCTTCGCGGTTTTAATCTGTCTCATTAGAGAACTCCTTTGTAAGCGGGTTTTTCGTCCGTCTTTTTGGTTTCGATCGTCTGTTTGGACTTGCTAAGCTCCGCGTTTATGTCCGCGATCTGCTTATCAAGCGCCGCGAGGCGCTCAAGTTGCGAAGCGATAGCCTCGTCGATTTTGGCGTTAAAGCCGTCCGTAACGCTTTTTATAAGCGCCGCCGTTTGCTCTTCGGTCATCTCTTGTTCCTTTCCTTTGTTGAGATTGAGTAAATCCGCTTCGTCAAACAGGCTTTTAATCGCCGATTTAATCGCGTTTAATAGCCCTTTGTCGACGCTTTTTTCGTCGTCGGATATGGAGACATTCGCCTCGCCGTACATACTAAGCGCGCCAAGCTCCCCGCTTTTGACGGCGTTGCGAAGCTCTTCGCTTTCAAGCCGTACGCCCACCGCCCACGCGCCCGCTTCGCTAAAGAGCGGATCGTCCGCTTTCACGATCCAGCTTTCGCAAATATAAGCGTCGCTTCGGGTTTGGAGGTCGTGATTGACGTCCACCGCGTTCGCGCCGTTAAAGCGGATAAACTCGTACGCCGCTTTCCTGATCTCGTCCGCGCTTGCCGTGTCGCCCTGCGCGTCGATCTCGTCGGGCGCGTAAACGATTCCATACGCCACGCCAAGCTCTTCGTCGGTTTTGGTCAGCTTCACGCGGGCGATCTCCGTAAGCGAAGCTCCCTTGTAAATCAGGCTCTTTTGGTTAGCGCCCTCTTTGACGAGGCTTATGAGCTTTACGCGGATATTCTTTAGCTCTCGCGGCAACTTTCTCTCCTTGCTTTCGCCAAAAACGCAAGCGTTTTTCGGCGGGGTTAATCGGTCGCGCTTGCGATTTTTTATGAAAAATCGGCGCGCGGGTTTTTACGCTCAAAGCGAATTTGTAGCGTCGGCGATATTTTCGCGGGATTTTTTGACTTTGCAAACCCATATAAGCGCGATCAATTGTATGTGCCTTTTTTTTACGCAATAAAGCGCTTAAAATGCGAAAAACGACAAAGGAAGCGGATTTTGGACAGGATATTCAAAGCGCGAAAAGACGCGAGCGCTCAAATAATCGGCGAAGAGTTAGAAGACTCCAGCGGTCTGATTGAGCCGTTTTTCAATATAGACGCGCTACTTGGCTTTTACTACGCGAACGCCTATCACCGCCGCGCCATAGAGCTAAAAGCCAACCTGTTATCCAACGTCGAAGACGGCGCGAAGCTGGAAAACGCGACGGACGGCAATCCCAAACGCTTCCTGCAGGGACTCATTCTCAATCTTGAGCTGTTTGGCTCCGCGTACGTTGAGATCGCGCGCGATCGTTTATATATCCTGCCAAGCGCCGAAGCGCGCGTCGACAAAGAGCGGCGCGTTTGGCAATACGCCGATCGCAAAAAAGTCGCGCTGGAAGCGAAGCAACTCGCCTATTATTCGCCGCGATCGCGCTTTTACGGCGAACCCGATTATTTAGCCGCGATCGCCGCGTTAAACTCCGCGGCTAAGATCGACGCTTTCAACGCCGCCTTTTTCGACAATAGCGCGCGGGCGGACAAAGCGATCATCTTCGAGGGCGCGGAGCCCACGACCGAGCAAATGGACGCTTTCCGCGACTTTTTCAGCGGCTCTTTCAAAGGCTTTTACAACGCGCACAAAACGCTAATCGTCAGCGCGGGCGGCGAAAACGCCAAAGTGCGCTTCGAGGATTTGAGCAAAACCGACGATTTGAGCTTCAAAGAGCTAAAAAACATAATCCGCGACGAAGTGATCGCGGCGCACGGCGTGCCGCCCCGTATGATTGGCGTTATGTCAGCCTCGCAACTTGGCGGCGGCGGCGAGTTAATAGGACAACTGCACGCTTTCAACGAACTCACGATCAAACCGAAGCAGGAGATTGTCGAATGGTTTTTTGAAACGCTTGGCTATCCGATCAAACTAAAGCCGATCGACGTTAGCAACTACAAAGACGACGCTATGCTTGTGGCGGGGCTTGTTCAAAGCGGCGTTTTAAGCGTCCAAGAAGCGCGAGCTACGCTAGGATACTGAAATGCGCCAAATTTGCGACTTTAGCGTTAAAACGCCTCAATGTATAGGCTCAAGGTATTTAATCGCTTTTAATAGGCTTTTAATCGGCATTATACGCATTCTGATTATTTGGCGGCGCAATGGCTAAATATACCAAAGAGGACGCGGCAAAAGCCGAAGCGCTCTTCGAAGCTGGCGTGCCGATGATCGAAATAGCGCGCGATCTAAACGTTTCCAAACCCACGCTATACCGCTGGCTTAGGGCGTACGAAGCAAGAAACGCCGCGCCCAAAGAGACAATCGACAATCTACGCAAACAACTCGATTCGCTAAGCAAGCGCAAACCCACGGGGTCGATCGCGCATCGCATTGCGATGATTAGCGCGGCGATCGCCAAACTTGAGGGCGCGGAGACCAAAAAGGCGCGATCGGCTCTAAAAGCGAGGGCGAAGCCGATCGCCGTTATGAGCGCGGATCAGTCGGCGTTGCGTCAAAAGGCGCTGGAGATCGGCGGGTTGTATCAATATCAGCGAGATTTCCTGCTGGACGATTCGCGCTTTCGCCTCGTTTTGAAGTCGCGTCAGATCGGTTTTAGCTACGTTAGCGGTTTGGACGCTTTGCTTGGCGCGATCGCGGGGCGCAATCAGCTCTTTTTATCCGCGTCCGAAGAGCAGGCGTACATTCTAATGCGCTATCTTGACGGCTGGGCGAAAAAGCTGGAGGTAACCTTCAAGCGCGACTCCGACGATGAAAAAACGCTAGAAAACGGCGCGTATATCAAGGTAATGGCGCACAACTTCCGCACCGTTCAGGGCTTCACGGGCGATCTTTATATGGACGAATTCGCGTGGTATCCAAACCCAAAGCGCATCTGGGACGTGTTTTTGCCGTCGATTACCGCATGCGGCGGGCGCATCACCATACTTTCGACGCCGTTTGAGGAGCACAGCTTTTTTCATACGATGGTTAGCGATAGCGCTCGGTACTATATGTTTAGCCGCCACAAGGTGGATATTCATCGCGCCATGCAAGACGGTTTGCAAGTGGCGGACTTCGACGAATTGCGCGATATGTGCGACGCGGACACGTGGGCAAGCGCGTACGAATGCCAATTCATCGACGACGAGTCGGCGCTGTTGCCAATCGCGTTGATCAAGTCCTGCGTAGCCGATTACGCTTTGCGATCGCCGGGAGCCGATTATCCGATTTACGCGGGTTTCGACGTCGGGCGCGTGAAAGACCGCTCCGCGCTTGCCGCCGTCGCCCTTGATTCGTCGTTTGGCGCGTCCCTCTCGTCATTGGGCGCGAAGTCGCAGAATCTAAACGCGAACCGATCGCTTAAAACCCGCGAAGCAAAGATTTCGCAAAATCTTTGCGAAGCGCCCAAATTACCCGCCGAAAACTCCGCGAGGAGTTTTGGCGAACAAGCGCGCTTGCGGCTTTGCGCGCTGGATCTGTTGCATAAGGCGACCTTCGCCGAGCAAGAGCGCGTTTTGGGCGATTTTATGCGCGTCCATCCGCTTGCCATGCTCAAAATCGACAAAACGGGCATAGGTATGGCGACGGCAGAACGGCTCAAATCGCAGTTTAATCGTCGCGCGGAGGGCGTTTATTTCACGGCGGCGGTCAAAGAGGCTTTGGCGATCAACCTAAAAAAGCACTTCGAGGACAAGCTAATCGTAATTCCAAACGACCCCGCGTTAATCGCCGATTTGCACGCGGTGAAACGCTCCGCCTCGCAAAGCGGCTTTCGTTACGACTCCGATCGCAACGCTCACGGACACGCCGATCGATTCTGGGCGCTGGCTTTGGCTTTGTCGCATTTTGAGATTGCCCGCGTTAAACGAGGCGGACGCGCATGGATAATATAGAAACCCGCGAAGCAAGCGTCATTCTGCGCGTAGTCGCAGAATCGCAAAACTTTTGCGTAGCGCCCAAATTACCGCCGAAAAATGCCCAAGCATTTTTGGCGATAGCTTCGCGGTTTTATGTCATTGCGTCCGAAGTCGCAGAATCTAAGGATTTAGATGTTAAGCGATGAAATAAAAAAGGCGGCAAGCAAGCTAATAGCGCGGCTTGGCAACGAGATTAGAGGGGATGCGTACGCGCGCGCGCCCAAAAAGACGGGCAAGCTCCGCGACGATATTAAACGGCGCGATAAGGGCAAGTACGTCGTCGAGGTGGGCAATAGCTCCGCCGTTCCTTACGCGCCGCATGTGCATTACGGCACGGGCGTTTACGGCAAAAACAAAAAGCCTATTACGCCCAAAAACGCCAAAGCGTTAAAAACGCCGTTCGGGTTTCGCAAATCGGTCAAAGGGCAAAAGCCGCGCCCGTATCTTGACGACGCGCTGAAAAATTACAGAGACGGCGGCGGATTGGATCGCGCCCTGAAAGAAGCGGGCGAAGAGCTAACCAAAACGATAGCAAACAACGTTCGCGTCGCTTTCGATCGTTTTAAGTAGCGCGACGGCTATCGCCAAAACTCGCGCGCG
>JAISMA010000194.1 GCA_031276985.1 Helicobacteraceae bacterium
TGCCCCCCGCGATCAGAACGTCGCCTTCGACGCGCAGATAATCAAACGAGCGATCCAAAACCGCGATCGGCGGCGGATTTGGCGAGACAAGCAGATTGCAGGCGTTGCCCGCGACAAAAAAGCCCGAAGGATCAAAGCCGCGATCGGCTATGACCGTCGCCTCGACTTCCGCGCCGATTTTTATGGAGCTGTAGCGCTGAAAATTTATTAGCATTGAATAAAATCTCTCTTTATTTGACCGATTTATATGCTATTATAAGGTTAATTTGCGTCGGAAAGTTTAATAATGTCATTTTGGTCTTCAATTCGCGGGCGACTTTTGATTACGGTTTTGCTGTTAAACGCCGTTACCGCCGTTAGTTACGGCGTGTATATTTATGCGGGGCATAGAGGAGACGTCAATGACGGCGTCAACAACCGTCTTCTCGCGGCGGCTTACGCGGCGGCTGGCTTTACGCCTGACGAGACGTACGATCTGGCGATAAACGGCGCTATGGACGCGGATCTCTTCAAAACCATTAACGAGCAAGCCTACAAGTTTTCCAATAGCGCCAACGTGGAATTTATCTACACGCTAATTGAATCCAAAGAAGGTCTGCGCTTCGTGGTCGATACGCCCGAAGACGACGAAATGGAAACGGGCGAGCTGGAAAACGAGCCGCTGTATTTGTACGAAGACGCGAGTCCCAAAATCGTTGAAGCGTTGCGGACAAACGCGATACAGTTCGACGATTACACCGACATTTACGGGTCGCACAGAAGCGTCTTTGTGCCGCGCGAGACAAAGAACGGGACGAAATTCGTAGCGTGCGCGGACATACCTTTGGACGAGATCAAGCGTTCGCTTGCCGACGCGCTGTTTGACTCCGTTTTAATTGGTTTTGTTGGGTTTGTGATAGCGGCGGTCGTGGGCTGGGTTGCGATCGCCAAATTTCTTAGCCCGATTCCCCTCGCGCAATCGGCTGTGAAAACGATCGCGCGCGATCTTAACTTTGCGGCGCGGCTAAACGAAAATCCCGACGAAATCGGCGCGCTTTGTACCGATCTGAATTTTCTCTTGAACGAAGTTAGAAACGCAATCGCCAAAGCGGTTGAAAGCGCGGGCGAAAACGCCTCGATCTCGTCGCAACTAGACGCAAGCGGCGCGTCGATCTACGATCGGGCGAAAGCCAATCTGGACGCGACGGTCAAAATCGGCGCGCGCGGAAGCGAAACCAATCAACTGCTAGGACAAATGCAAGAGGAACTCGAAGAGGTTAGAAGCAGTATGAACGTCGCCGCCGATAAGCTCTACGATTCGCGCGAACAGATCGAAAAAGTCGCCGCTTTGGTCAGAAACGAAAGCGAGGCGCAAACGCGATTAAGCGAGCGTTTAAGCCAACTCGCCAGAGAAGCCGACTCGGTAAAAGGAGTTTTGGGCGTAATCGGCGACATAGCCGATCAAACCAATATGCTTGCCCTGAACGCCGCGATCGAGGCGGCGCGGGCGGGCGACGCGGGGCGCGGCTTCGCGGTTGTGGCGGACGAGGTGAGAAAACTCGCCGAGCGCACGCAAAAGAGCCTCTCGGAAACAAGCGCGACAATCGCCGCGATCGTGCAGTCAATCGGCGACGCGGCAAACTCTATGGAGCAAAACGCGGAAGAGTTCAGGGCGCTGCTAGAAAGCGCGACGGCGGCGAGCGCCGTGGTAGAAAGCGGCGCGACGGAGATTGCCCGTACGAAAGATCGGCTTTCAAAAGCGGCGGAGGATTCCCGCGAAATCGTGCATACGACGCAGGGCGTTTTGACAAGCGTCGAGGAGATTAGCTCTCGCACCAACGAAAACGCCGCCAGCATTAAGGAGATCGCCGATCTTGCCTCGCACCTTAACCGCCAAAGCGAACAGCTAAGAATCGAGTTAAGCAAATTCAGAACTTGAGGCGAAGCGCTTAACGGACGATTCGCGGCGTTTCATTTGTGCGTTTTTTTGTGCGTTCGCGAGTTTTTTGCGGATCTCGTCAATCGAGGTTGCGGAGTAAATGCCCGCGAAGGCGAGTATCCAAATATCGCGTAGCGATGATAAGCCTTTTCGTAGCCAATCGCTTGAGATTGTTCTCAAGAAATGGATTCTGCGCGTAGTTGCAGAATGACGGTATGCCACGCTATCGGGCGGATATTTTGAATCTGTTCAAAAGGCGGATATAATTCGCAGTTAATTTGCATCCAAAGTCAAAGCAGGGATATAAAATGGACGCGAAGTTTATTGCAATCGTAGAGCGATTGGTTAAAGAGCAAAGCGCGGATACGCTAATCGACGCGACGAAATGCAAAGCGCATTTGGCGGATTACGCTCAAAACGAGTTCAAAAAAGAGCGGCATTTGTTGCTAATCGCAATTGAAGCTGGCGCGGCGCAAGCGATCGCAACCGCAAACGATCTAGCGTTATGCAAACAACAACAAATTCGATATTTGAAAGAGGATCGGTTTATCGACGAAAGCGCCGCCGCCGAAGCCGTAGATCTGTTAGCGTTAGTTTTACGCGGCGATAGCCAATCAATTAGCGCGGCAAATGGCGCTAATTCACAATCGCAAGATGTAGCGCCGCAAAACAAAAAGAACGCTGGTAAGTTTTTCTCAATCTTTGGCAAAGTCCTTTTGGCGCTAGCGGCGTTATGGTTTGTTGCGTATAAAATAATACTGAGTAGCGCAAACAGCGCTTATGATGACGGAAACTATCAAAAAACGGCTAAATTATACGAACTTGCGCTCAATCTTAATCCGATCGCAAAAGACGCGAAGGTTTACT
>JAISMA010000130.1 GCA_031276985.1 Helicobacteraceae bacterium
GAATCGATTACCTCGTCCGCGCGGATATTATCTATAAAGGTCATTTGCCGCTCCTTGTTGATGTCGTTAGGATTTTACCCGCAGGAGAATAAAAGTCCGTTTGTTTATAGCCAAAAGGCTATTATTTGCCGCTAATTTGTCCAAAGGAGAATTCGTGATTTTAACAAACATCGAAAGCGTGCCAGGGCGCAAGATCGTCCGCCATTTGGGGCTTGTTTCTGGCAGCACCGTTCGTTCTAAACACGTGGGACGCGACATTATGGCGGGGCTGAAAAACATTGTCGGCGGCGAGCTGAAAGGCTACACGGAGTTGCTGGAAGATTCGCGCCAAGAGGCGATCAAACGAATGCAGGCTCAAGCGGCGGCGATTGGCGCAAACGCCGTCGTTAACGTGCGCTTTTCCACGTCGTCTGTCGCGGCTGGCGCGGCGGAGTTATACGTTTACGGAACGGCGTTGCAGATAGAGCTGGATTAAATATGGAAACGGCGCTTATTGTCCAACTAATACCGTTTGCCGTATTGTTGATCATTGGTTTCGCCTTTGGCGCAATCGCCGAAAAAAGGCATTATCGATCGATTATCGCGCGAGAAAAGCGCCTAAGCGTCATATTGACCTTTTCGCAAAAAACGCCGCCGCCAATGGACTCCGCGCCTCGCGTCAAGCTGGTGGTCGGCTCCGTCGTGGTGTCGTCGGATTATTTCAGATCCGTTAGCGCATTTTTACGCGGCATTTTCGGCGGGCGCATTCGATCGTATGAAAGCCTGCTTGATCGCGCCAGAAGAGAGGCGGTTTTGCGAATGAAACAGTCGGCGGACGAGTTTGGCGCAAAGCAAATTTATAACGTCAAGATTGAAACGTCGATGATTGGCGGCGACAATCTCGACTGTGTGGAAGCGTATGCCTACGGCACGGCTTTACGCCCGCGCTGATTGTCGCGGCGCGTCAAATTTACGCAAGGCAAACTAGGTTGAAAAGACAAGGTTTTACGTTGCTGGAAGTTGTGATCGCTACGCTAATCGGTTCTATCGCCGCGATAGCGATTTTGAATATTGGACTGCAAAGCTCCAAACTTTCAAGCGAGATCAAAAAACGCGACGCCATTTCCGCGCCGCTTTCTATCGCCGCGTTGCATGGCAAAAAAGATTTTCATAATCTTGAGCGCACGCTAGAAAGCATGCTTTCAGGCGCTTACGCTATCGATCACGAGGATTTGAAGCGTTATCTGCAAGAACATAAGGCGCTATATACCGAAGAGATCGTCGAGCGTTACGATATTACGGCGGAGGCGGAGGGTTACGAGATTACGCAGCCGATTAGCTTTGAAATTATCGTTAAAACCGTTAGCGCGAACGGCGCAGAGGGCAGGATTTACGCGATTGAAAGCGAATAACTCCGCAATTCTCCTTCCCCCAAATCGCCTTCGCCAACGCACCCCCGCAAAACGACTTTACGCGTTTGATCCAAACGCTATTTTGGCGCGAATAACTCCGCAAAATCGCTTCCTCCAAAAAAAAACGATCGATAAAAGAATTTACGAAAGAGATCGCGAATAATTCTGCAAAAATTGTCTCCAAAAACGCGCCCAAAACAATCGCGTTGATTCTATTGCCCGCGCCTTCCGTCGCTATCTTTCTCGTCGCTCTATCCACTAAACGCTCGCGCATTACATAAACGCTTCGCGTTGGCTTCCCATCATTCCCGCGAAGGCGGATCTCCAAAACAAAAAGTCAAAACACCCATATCGCATTACGCCGTTGCGTTGATTTAACCTCATTCTCGCACCACTTTTTGTCATACCCACGCAGGCAGGTATCCATTCCCTAAAAATCGGGTCAAAGTGTAACCTTAAATCTTGTTCTGTCAAGGAATCAGCATACTTGCTTGTCGGAGAACTGTATCGTACTTTGGCTGTTTTAGCTAGATTTATACAGCGGGATCAATGTCAAGTAAATCTCATTAACGCTATTCCTTGTAAATATAAAGTATGGTCTATGACAAGATTAAGTAAATAGCCTATACTGTTATTGAAGTACAAGGGATAGTTGCTAACTGATAGTAAAAGAACTTATGTCCGAATAGCTTTACTCTACCGTCGTCATTGTCAAATAACATTATTCACCTCGTTTAGTGTCCCATATCCCTGAACAAACCGCGCTCTACACCAAGATATAATGTGGAGATAGATGCTTATTATTCCTGCAATCATTATAATTTCATACATCTTAAGCCTTAGTATATTCGCAATAGCCATGCAAAAATACGCCTTGATTGGGCGCGTTTATAGCGGCATTGCGCTTAATAAATATACTTCGCGCATAAGCCAAAAACACGGCCGCTCTATCTATAACCTCGTTTAAAGCCGTGAATGGAGCGCCTAACCGAACGCGATCTGTAACTTGTGAAATTTCAATCTGTAACTGATTGTTTATTATTCGATCAAATCCGCTAATCGTATTTATAAGCGGAATTACTCGCCTATTTCCTACTTCCAAATCGCTAATATCGCCAATTTGCAATTCATTAAACGCTTTCGCGTAAATCTTACGCCCGTCTATCCAATACTTTCCTGCCCACTTTTCATCAGTCGAGTATTGGAACTCTTGCGGCGTTACGCTTTTATACTTTCGCGGGTGAATGCTTAACGCTTTTTGATACGTAGCCGCGCCGCTATTCACTTCATAGCTAAACGTTTGCCCTTTGTATAAAATCGCGTCTTTTATAAACACTCTTGAAGCGTTAGAATTGCCCAAAATAATGGTGTCTTCAAACAGCGTCGATCCGTCTGCGATTAACTTTAATGAAGCCGTTTGCGGCGCGGTTGCGGCAGGGTTAATGCTTACCCAAATGCCGATCTTACAATCGTAAGGCGCGATCCAATCCGTATTAGGTTCTAGCGCTAAAGTCTCGCCGCTTATATCGTAATAATCCGTAGCCAATGGCGTTTGCTCTGTAACGCTAAATAAAGGCGGTATAAAGCGGCAAATAAAGCTAAATTCTGTCGACGTAATGCCGTAAGAAAGTAGCTTAATTGTTTGCCCTTTGGCGATTTTCACCACTTCGGAAATTCGTATCCAGCTATTCGCCGCTATCCCGATCCTTTCGTCGTAAAAAACGCGGGTATCGTCAACTAAAACCTCAAAGGATATATTCCCCGCGCTTCCTGTAGCTGATCGGCTAATATCGACGAGACAATAGCCGTCCCGATCCGCCGTCCATGTCCCGCCGCAACCGACTAAAAACAACGAAACGAAAGCGATTGTTAAAAATTGGTTAATTTAGAGCTAAAACGGGGGGGGGGCGAACTTCGCGGAAGCAAACTCTACGTTTAACGAAGCCTTTGCTTCGGCGTTTGTTTGAAACGTTTGGCTTAACGAAGCCGATTTGAGCGTTTCAGCCGAAGTTTCAATCGTCGTCGTGTTCAAACGATTTGCTATGTTTGAAAAGCCTAACAATGATCGCATTGATTGCGAAGCGTTTGAATTTACTTGAACCAAACGTTCTTGAACGCTTGAAGTCTTTGCTTTGGTTTGTATCAAACGTCCTTGAACGCTTGCCTCTTTCTTGAACAAACGCTTCATCGCGTTTTCCGTCGTTTTATTCAAACGCTTCATTGCGTTTGAAAAGCCTTGAAAAACAGACCGCCTTGTTGAAGCGATCTCGTCCGATTTGACGCTTAAGTCAATCGGAAGCGCAAACGATGATCGCATTGTCGTAATTCTTCTTGCGGATAGATAAAATCTTCGCGTACCAGCCGAGCTTAACTTAAAACGTCATTAAAAACTAACGAAATTTAACGAAAAACGTTGATTTTTTGGAAAATTAAGACAAAACGCTTTGTTTTTTCGCTCCCGTCGCTTTGGCGCGAGCGCGAAGCGCGAAAGAGCGAACGCGGACGGTTTAGCGCGCGATAAACACAAAGGCGCGAAGTTTCGCGCTTCGGCTTCTAGGATTTAGGCGCGTTTCGCCTTCGCCGGCTGTTATAGGTTTTTTGGTTAGCGCGCGTCCCAATTGACGATCGGCGACGCTCGCAAATGGTAAAAAGCGCGGAGGGGCAAAGCGTTAAAACGGCTTTATCACCGCCAAAATAACGATCGCAATCAAAAACAGCGTCGGAACTTCGTTGAAAACGCGAAAAAACGCGCCGCTCTTGTCGCGCGCGTCGTTTGCGAGCCGTTTGCGAAGATGACCCGCGTAAAAAAACCAGCCGATCAGCGCCGCTACGAGCGTTAGCTTCGCGTGCAGCCAGCCGCCGCTTTGAAGCAACTCCGGTTTAATCGCGATCATAGTCAAACCCGTAACGAGCGTCGCCCAAAAAGCGGGCAAAGCGATATATTTCCACAGCTTCAGCTCTTGAATCTTGACGATTTTCGTAAACTCTTCGTTGTCGCGGTTTTCGGCGTGATAGACAAACAAGCGCGGCAGGTAAAACATGCCCGCAAACCACGCCACCATCGCTATAATATGAACCGATTTTATCTCAAGATAATAATTTTCCACGTAAATCCTTTGATTTTTCCGTTAATTTTATCTAAGTTTAACTATAGTCGCTTTTAAGGATTGCAATGGCGTTACGCGAGTTTTTAGGTCATACTTTTGTGTCGCAGGATAAGTCCTGTCCTTATCTGCTTGATAGGACGAGCGCGACGCAATATCACATCGGCGGCGTGAACAGCGTTATGTTCGCCAAACTGCTATCGCGCGGTTGGCGGCGTTTTGGACGGCTGTTTTTTCGCCCCGTGTGCGCCGCATGCGACGAATGCAAAAGCGCGCGCGTCGACGTCGATCGCTTTGAATTAAGCGGATCGTTCAGGCGGATTTTACGCAAAGGCGAAGCGCTTCGACTGGAGATTTCGCGCCCAATCGTGAGCGACGATCGCTTGGCGCTATACGATCGCTACCACAAAGAGCGATCGATTTCTCGCGGCTGGGAGACCGAATCCGCCGATCCTACGGAATACTATTGCGCGTTTGCGGAATCTTCCGAAGATTACGGATACGAATTCGCGTATTATTACCTTGATCGGTTGGTTTGCGTCGCGCTTACGGACATATTGCCGATTGGCGTTTCGGCGGTTTATTGCTATTACGAGCCTGAAATGCGATCGTTTTCGCTTGGAACTTACTCGGTTTTGCGGCAGGCGATGTTTGCCAAAGATCGCGGCGCGAAGCGGCTGTATTTGGGATATTGGGTGCAAAATAACGCGAGTTTGGCGTACAAGGCGCGTTTTAAGCCGTTCGAGATATTGCGCGGCAGACCAGAGCTGGATCAGACTCCGATATGGGAATAAAATGTATTATATGCTCAATAAAGCAACGTTGGGATGAAGCATGTGGAACAGATAGAAATTAAAGACATATCAAAAGACGTCGCCGTCGCCCATACTTTCCAAAACTTGCGATCGTTAAAAGACGGCGTATCGCCAAGCGCCGGAATAACGCGGGTTTTAGACGATCCGTCTTTGTCCGTAAGCGCAAAAAGCCGCGCAATCTACGACGAAACAAGCAAAATTATCAACGATCTGTTTGAAAGCGATATAACGCCCGAAAAAATTCACGAAACCAAAAACAGCGTTAACGCAATGTTAAGCGGCGTTATAAGCAATAAAATCACGATCGCTTCGTTAATCAAAGTTAGCGCGTACGATTATTACACCTATACTCATTGCGTCAACGTAGGCGTTTATTCGGTTGGATTAGGCAAAGAAATTGGGCTGTCGCCAAAAGAGCTTGAGCGAATCGGCGCGGGCGCGATCTTGCACGATCTGGGCAAAGCAAAAGTGGATATTAACATCGTAAATAAACCGGGGCGGCTTACCGACGAAGAGTTTATCGAGATGAAAAAACATCCGGTTTACGGTTACGAAATATTAAAAGCGCAATTTGAGAACGACGAAATTGTTTTAACCAGCGTTAGACATCACCACGAAAAGATGAACGGATCGGGTTATCCCGACGGCATTATGGGCGATAATCTTAGCCTATACGCGCGCGTCGTAGCCGTATGCGATATTTTCGACGCGCTAACCACAAAACGAAGTTATAAACCCGCGCTTTCCACGTTTGAGGCGCTGAATTTAATGAAAAGTAAAATGTTAGCCGAATTGGATACGAAGTTATTAACGTATTTTATCCGCATGATGGGCAAAAGCTAACCTATCGATAGCCTGTTCTTGCCGCCATTCTGCGCGTAGTCGCAGAATCTGCGCCCGCCCATTTCTTTGTATGCTACAAAACCAAGATCCGCATTCGTCGTTTTCGCGCTCCGTTCTTTTGGTTTACGCTATTCACGCCGCAAGGCGCAAGGCGCGATCCCTTATGATGAGATTATAGCCTTCTGTAACGCGCAAAATATATCGTTAGATTTAATCTTTGGCAATGGCGCGAATACTCAAAAATCCACAATCATAGGCGACGCGATTAACGTTAACATAGGTAGCGGCGACGGCAACACAATCACGATCGGAGCGCGTGATTTTGCGGACGCAAGCGAGGCGACGGAAATCGTCAAAAATCTACGTTTCGCGCCTAAGCCTTATTTAGACGAGATATTATCTAAATTGCGTAAGTTTCGCGCTATCGCCGCGCCCGACCGCTAACTTGAAAAGTTAGAGTATAATTTAGCAAAGGAGTTGCAATGTTTAGACTGATTTGCGCCGCACTTTTAACCGCTTTTGTCGCGCTTGCCGACGCTGTAGATTGTGGGTTATGCTTGGATGGTGATTATAAAAAAACGGTATCCAATTGCGATCTTTTGATTGATCTCGATCCGAATAGCGCATTCGCCCATTATAATCGCGGAGACGCTTACTCTAATTTAGGCGACTATCGCAAAGCGATCGCAGATTTCACGCAAGCGCTCAAACTCGATCCGAACAATGACAATGCCGATATTGCTTATGCCGCTCGCGGAGACGCTTACGCTAATTTAGGCGATTATGGCAAAGCCATTGAAGATTACAACAGGGCGATTAAGCTCGAACCGAAATATGAGGGATATTATAATAATCGCGGCGCGGCTTACTCTAATTTAGGCGACTATCGCAAAGCGATCTCGGATTTCACGCAAGCAATCAAGCTCGATCCGAACAGCGCCACCATCTTTATGCATGGCGCTATCGCCTACGGCAATCGCGGACTCGCTTACGCAAAGCTGGGCGATTACAAAGCCGCGACTAAAGACGCAAGGAAAGCATGCGAACTTGGCGTATGCGATGCGTTGGCGCAACTAGGTAAAAACAAACTTATCCGCGACTAACCGCGCAAATCCCGCGCCCTTTGCGCCCTAATCGCGCCCTCGTTTTCGCGGTTTAGATACGGTTTTTTAGCGCCGCGTCTCCTAACGATAGCGTTTGGGCGAAGAAGGCAAAGAGGGCAAAGGTCAGACAAACTTCACCGATCGCTCTCCCGCCTCCAAATGCCCGATCGCGTAGCCGCCTACGGAAGCGGCGATCGCGTCGGCGTCGTTTTTATCCGCGATCCAAATCATTCCAACGCCCATATTAAAGGTTCTAAACATCTCGTCTTGCGCGACGTATTGGCTCATTAGCTCGAAAATCGACTGCGATCTGATAGCCTTGCGTTCCACGACGGCTCTAACGCCTTCGCTTAACGATCGCGGCAGATTTTCCGATATGCCGCCGCCCGTGATATGCGCCAGCGCTTTTACGCGGTTTTTATGCGCCTTGAAGCGTTTAACGTATATTTCGGTCGGCTTTAGCAAAACGTCGATTAACGTAGCGCCGTCAAAAGGATCGTCAAGTTTCATTCGCAACTTTTCAAAGAGCAATTTTCGCGCCAGCGAATAGCCGTTGCTATGCAAACCGGAGCTTGGCAGCGCGATCAAAACGTCGCCCGCTTCTAAGCGCGGCGGATTTGCGATTTCGTCCTCTTCGGCAATCCCAACCGCAAAGCCCGCCAGATCGAAATCTTTTGCATTATACATATCGGGCATTTCGGCGGTCTCGCCGCCAATCAGAGCGCAACCCGCTTCGCGGCAGCCTAGCGCTATGCCGTCAATCACCGCTTTTGCGTCGTCCGCTCTTAATTTGCCCGTCGCGTAGTAATCCAAGAAAAACAGCGGTTCGCCGCGATTGCATATCAGATCATTGACGCACATCGCTACCAAATCAATTCCAACGCTTCCAAAAACCTCCGCGTCGATCGCCAGCCTCAACTTCGTTCCCACGCCGTCCGTCGCGCCAAGCAAAACGGGCTTTTTGTAGCCGCTAGGCAGCCTAAAAGCGCCCGAAAACGAGCCGATAGAACCCAAAACGCCCTCGATAAACGTAGATTTTACCGACGGCTTGATCGCCTCCACAAAAGCGTTTCCCGCGTCAATATCCACCCCGGCTTGCTTATAATCCATTGTCGCGCCTTTAATTTCAAAAAGCGATTTTAGCCTCGCCTTAATAAAGCCGTTTCAACCTCGCGGCGCTAAGATCGGCGTATGACTATGAAAACAATTGTTGCGGAGACGGCGGCGCATATCCCGCTGTGCGTTATCGACGAGGCAAAATCGGCGCTTGTTTTAGGCGACGTTATCGACAAAACGCTAATCGACGAAATGGCAAAACACAAAATCGTCCCCGCGATCTGCTCCCTTCGCGCCGCAGATTTCGACTACGATCAAAACATAACGTGGAAAACGGGTTCAATCTCGATAAACGCGACGGATTTAGAAGGCGCTTTCGACCTAATCGTCGATCTAAGAGCGCAAAAACCAAACGCCGACGAAGCGCAAAAACTGCTTGCGAAATTGACCGATCGCGGCGTTTTGCTGAAGGCTTTCGGCGTATTGGAACAAGAGCAGCTAAAAGCCTATCGATCGCGCCGCTTCGTTATGCCGTGCGCCCTTAGCGCGTTCGCGCCTCTCGACGGCGCGATTAGCGGCTTTGTGTTTGCTTCCGACAAATTCCATCCGATCGCCGATCTAAAACTGCAAAAAGCCGATATGCTGGATCGTTTAAGCTATTATTCAAGCGACACGCATAACGCCGCGTTCGCCATTCCGCCGTATATTCTGGCGCGATTCGACGAGCTTATCAAAAACTGATGCGTTTTACTTTGGATGCCGTTTGCCAAAACGCCCGCGCCTCGAC
>JAISMA010000038.1 GCA_031276985.1 Helicobacteraceae bacterium
CTTCCACGCTTCCACGCTTCCACGCTTCCACGCTTCCACGCTTCCACGCTTCCACGCTTCCACGCTTCCACGCTTCCACGCTTCCACGCTTCCACGCTTCCACGCTTCCACGCTTCCAAAAAAACCTAGCGGCGATCATAGCGGTTTTTTGCTTAAGAGAATATGGCACAATAACGCCGTTCAAAACCCAATCATTCGGACAACGTATGTCAAAAAAGACCAAAAAACCTTTGAACGCGATGAACGCTTATCGCAAAATGTATCCTTTTGTGAAGCCGTATATGTTCAGGGCGGTAATTGCGATGTTAGCCACGATTCCCGTGGGCGCTATGGACGCGGCTATCGCTTATATGTTGCGCCCTTACACCGACAGCGTGCTGGTGGAAAAATCAATCGAAACGCTGGCGTACATTCCTATAATAATAGTCGCGTTTGGAGTCGTGCAAGGCGCGTTTAACTACTTTTCCACCTATATGAACGCATGGGTAGGCGCAAAGATTACCAACGACGTGCGAGTCAAACTATACAATAAGTTATTAACGCTGGACGCGGCGTTTTACGACAAAAAAAATTCGGGCGACATACAGTTTCGTTTCAACAACGACGCTAGTACGGCTTGCGGTGGTTTGATCGGCAACGTCAAAACTATGGTAACGAGACTGTTTTCCACGATCGCGCTCTTTGGCGTTATGTTTTATAACTCATGGCAGCTTTCTATCATCGCCATATTTATTGTCGTCGGCGTTTTGTATCCGCTTTCAACGTTAAGAAAACGGATCAACAAAGCCATGAGCAAATCCGTAAACTATATATCCGAGCTTATGAAGCACTACAACGAAGCGTTTTTTGGCGCGCGCGTAATCAGCGCTTACAATCTCAAAAACAGACAGGATAAAGGTTTCAAAAACACGACAAACGGCATATTCTCCATGAGCATGAAAATTACGCAAAAAACGGGTATGCTAACGCCGATAATTCACGTAATAGCTTCCGTGGGCATAGCCGCCGTTATTTGGTACGGCACGCTTTTAATCGTCGACGGAACAATCACCGCCGGCACGTTTGTGTCGTTTTTAGCCGCTTTGATGATGCTTTATACGCCGCTAAAGGGCATGGGAAACACATATAGCAACATAGTAATGTCGACTATGGCGATCGAGCGCGTTTTTGAAATGATAGATATAGAGCCTGACGTTAAAAACAAAGAGGGCGCAAAAGCGCTTCGCGGCGATATAAAATCTATCGAATTCAAAAACGTTTCTTTTAGCTACGACGGCAAAAGAAAAGCGCTAAACAACGTTAATGTTAGCATAGACGCTGGAACTACGACGGCGCTTGTGGGAAACAGCGGAGGCGGCAAATCCACGTTTGTTAGTTTATTAGCGCGTTTTTACGACGTAACCGACGGTAAAATTCTGATAAACAAAACGGATATAAGAGATATAGATCTAACTTCGCTAAGAGATCATATCTCGATCGTATTCCAAGACAATTATCTTTTCGACGGCACAATCCGCGAAAACATTACGCTTGGCAAAAACGCCGACGACGCGGAGATAGCAAAAGCGGTTAAAGGCGCTTGTTTGGACGAGTTTATAGCGGAATTAAAAGACGGATTAGACGCGAGGATAGGCGAAAGGGGCGTGCTACTTTCAGGCGGTCAAAAACAGCGTGTGGCGATCGCTAGAGCGTTTTTGAAAAATTCGCAACTTGTTATTTTGGACGAGGCGACAAGCGCGCTGGATAACAAATCTGAAGCCGTCGTGCAACAGGCAATTGACAATCTGATGAAAAATCGCACCGTGATCGTAATAGCGCACCGCTTATCAACGGTGAGAAAAGCGGATAAAATTATCGTCGTTAATTACGGCGAAATCGCCGAGACGGGAACGCATAAACAGTTGCTAGAACGCGAAAACGGCGTTTATTCGGCGCTTTATCATTCGCAATTCAAAGACAAAGAACACGCGCCGCTTCAAGCGTAAACGCCTATGATCGTTTATTTGCGCGAGGAGCGTTTAATAGCGGCGGCGCGTATAAACGCCGCCGATGCGTTTTCAAAGTTTGGTTTTCACGCGCTTTATCGCTTTATCATAAGCGGTATTTGCGGCGTTTTCCGATTTGGCGTATTCGTAGTATCTAAGCGCTTCGGCAAAATCTTTGTTTTGCTCGTAAAGCCGCGCGATTTCATAATACGACGAAGCGCGAACAACGTTTGCGTCTATGCCGTTTGCAAGCGCGATCGCGCTACGGTTTGCCCACATCGATTCGGAAAAGAGATTTAATTTTCTGTACGAAAGCCCTAAATTGCTATAGGCTTGAGCGAATTTATCGTCGATTGCTATAGCCTCTTTATAGCGTTCTATACTGCCTTTTATATCGCCGCTGTGATATAGCTTTTCGCCTTCTTTATTTACCTCTTCGGCGCGAGGATCGATCGCGTGATCTGTCGCGGTTTTGTCCTGAAGCGCCGCCAATTTTTTAATTAACGCGGCGGATTTTTTGGAGTCGACGATAGTGTCCGCCGATTCTATCTCGCCATTTGCGACGTTATGAATAGCGTCCAGATCGATAAACCTTCCGTTTTCGTCGATTTCAAAAACCGTCCACATAGCGCCTCTATTACTATTTGGCGGGGTATATGTTTTCACAAGCGATCCGCCCGAATAGACAAACACTTTAGCGCCGCTTGCGGAAATTGGCGCTTGCTGATCGCAATCGTCATAATCGCCAATATGAGCGCAATACGCTTGCGAAAAGTTATGTACCGCGTAAACATAGGTTTGCGGCTCTAATTTTTGTATCGTGATCGTCTCTGGTCCGAAGCTATCCGTATCGTCAACGTCAAGATAGGCTTTGGCGTTGCGACTGCCTTTCTTTTCAAAATAGACATGGTTGTCGCCAAAAACCAGATGAGAATCCAAATCAAGCGGTTTTGCGCCCCAGGTCAGCACCACGCGCAATCCGTCGAGGCTTTTCATAACGGGACTAAGCGCGTAAGTCATGCCGTCGCACGGGCAGGCGACGACCAGATCGGAGTAGCCTTCTTTTTTGATGATGAGCATTGTCGAGGCGGTTTTGATAGGCTTTTGCGAATCGATCGTAGCTTTGCCGTTTGCGTTCGTTTGCGTTTGCAAACTCTTTTCGCCCTGCTGCTGAAGTATCACGGTTGCCCCCGCGACACGCTTGTCTTTGACGGTCGCGTCCAGCACGTCGATCGACACGCTCGCCGCCGCCAAACCGATTGGCAAAAGCGCTAGTAAAAGCGGATTTTTGAGGTTCATTTACGCTCCTTTTGGAAAAATTACGGCATTTTACATCGCAATCGCTTGCGACGCAATGCTAGAATAACGGCTTTACTTTTGGCGAGGAATTTATGCGATCGTATTTATCAACTACTTATTTTGGCGCTCTAAGCGCGTTTGGCGCGATCGTATTGATCGCTGGTTTGTCGCTAAGATTAACGCTGTTTATCGTTTATGGCGATAGTTTTGATTGGCGGTTTTTGTCGCTCTTTGAAGCGCTATTTTTGGGCGTGGCAAACGATCTGTTTGCTTTTGGGTATATTGCGCTTGTCCCGATAAGTTTGATCCTTTTATTTGGCGATCGTTTCTACTACGAAAAACTTGGAAAAATATATCTATATTCGCTTATCGCGGTTTTCTCGTTTTTGATCGCGTTGTGCGCCGCTGTTGAATATCTGTTTTGGGGCGCGTATTACAGCCGTTTTAACTTTATCGCGGTAGATTATGCGCTTAACGATTTTGCGCTTGATAAAAGCCCTGTTGGTTTATGGGCGACCGTCGCGATCTTAACGATTGCCGTCGTGTTATCTTTGCTTTTTGTACTTGGCGCTAAAAAATTTGTCATTCCGCGCGAATTAAGCGGCTTTCTTTCACGCGATCGGACGCGGCTGGCGCTGTTTTGGATTCATGCGGTGATCGCGGTTTTGATCTTTTTGTTTTATTCGCCGTTTGCAAGCGTCGAGAGCAGAGTTTTTGGCGAGCTTTCGCGCAACGGAATTTACGAATTTTTTTCGGCGTATCGCGCCAAAAGTATCGATTATTATACCTTTTATCCTGCGCTTGCCAAAACCGAAGCGCGCTCAATCGCCATAAACGAAATCAAAAGCGGCGACGATCGGTTTTTATCAAACGGATCAAAGGATTTTCTCAAGATAACCGCGCCGAAACAGCACGAAATTTCGCCTAACGTCGTAGTTGTCGTGGCAAGCGGAATAGATAAGCGGCTGCTAGATAAATTCGCTCCAAATATAAATAGCTATATCGAGGGCGGTTTATCCTTTTCGCGGATATACGCGACGGGCGCGGGATCTTTGCGCGCGATTGAAGCGTTTAGTTTGAGTATTCCTGCGATCGCGGGCGATTCCATTATTAAACGATCGCGCAAACCTATTTTTTCGCTTTCGGATATATTTGCAAGTCGCGCTTACGCAAGAGAATTTATATACGGCGGTTATGGATATTACGATAATCTTAACGCTTTTTTTTCGCTTAACGGCTACGAAGTTATCGATCGGAACGCCTTTGCGACAGATAATAAAACTTTCGCGTCCGGCGGCAAACAAAGCGACGAAGATCTATTTACCGAAGCGCTCGATCGCGCCGATATGAACTATCTAGGCAATCGACGTTTTTTTCAGCTATTGCTTTCATCGTCGATTAGCGTTCCTTATAACTATCCGCGAGGGCGAATCGAGATTGCGCCAAAAACCTCCCGCGAAGGCGCGACGCGATATTTTGATTACGCTTTGGGACGCTATATTGACGCGGCGCGGGCAAAGCCGTGGTTTGATGATACGATATTCGTTATTTTATCGGATGGCGCTTCAAGCGGCGCTTTTAATTTGGCGCGATACGAGACGATCGCCGTTTTTTACGCGCCGAAAATCATAACGCCGCGCCAAATCGACGTACTTTGCTCGCAAATCGATATTGCGCCGACGCTACTTGGTCTGCTAGGTTGGGGCTACGAGTCGCGGTTTTTTGGGCGCGATATGTTAAACGCGGCGGGCGGACGCGCCTTTGTCGCCACAAATACCCGTTTGGCGTTCGCCGCGTCAAACGGCGATTTTGTCGTTTTGCGTCCCGCTAGATCGGCGGATTTGACTAACGCTTCTCGCCGTCGCGCCGCGGCGATCTATCAAAGCGCGTTTGATCTGTTTAACGAGGGCAGATTAAACAAAGAAAACGCCAAAACGCCACACTTTTAACGCGACGGCGATCGGCGCGATCGCGCATTGTATTCCGATCGATCGCGACTTTGCGTTATCAAACGCCCGTTTAAGAGAGTTATTTGGCTAGAATGTCTAAACTTTTTGCCGCGCCAAAGCGGTAAAGTAAACCATAAAATAGGCGCAAGCGAGCGATGAGCGATACGGCGGTTTTATTTGTCGGCATAGGCGCGGTTTTGATTTTTGCTTCCGCGATCGGTTTTATACTGAAAGCAAAAGCAAAAGAGCCAAACTCTATGGTAGAAAACT
>JAISMA010000055.1 GCA_031276985.1 Helicobacteraceae bacterium
AGATCAAAGTCAAAGCGGTTTATAGCTGGACGATCGACGAAAACTCGATCTTCCTGCCGCAGAACTTCTCTGGCGTGTGGAGCGGCGAAAGCCTGCTAAAGCGCTATCCCGAAGGAACGGCGCCGTTTGCCGTAGGCGAGAACTCCAATCAGGTTACAAGCTACGGCTACGACATCGTTACAAGTTGTCCCGAAACCAAATGCACGCTTGTTCGCATAGAAAAAGCGTGAGGAGGCGGCAAAAGGACAGATGAAGTTTTACCGCGACGAATAGAAAATCCCGTCGACGTTAATCGTCGGCGGGTCGTTACGATCAACGAAGGCATAGTCGGCAAAGAAACAAATATAAGCGTCGGTTTTGCGTTCCGCCCGAATGAAAATTGAACGACCGCGCCGCGCCGCGCAATGCGCAAGATGGGCGTTTTAAGTTTTGTTTTATTATTATTGATCGCTTCAAAATTAACTCCAAAAGGAGATTGCAATGCAATCGCCGCTACCCGCAATCGACGCAAACGTCAAATCGAATCGCGCAAAATTAACTTTTGCGAATCGATCGTCGCTATGTTACAAATTTTTAACGATTGCGATCGTTTCGTTGTTTTTGGTTGGTTGCGAGGGTTGCAAGGGATCTAACGATAATTCGGATATTGAAAACCGCGATAATAATTTAAGCGCCAAAAATATCGTTCCTAAAGAAGCCAAATTTAAGATTGTAGCGGCGGGAAATTATCACTCGCTGGCGCTGGACGGCGACGGAAAGGTTTACGCTACGGGCGCTAACTGGAGCGGTCAGCTTGGTTTGGGCGGTAACATAACCGACTCCAATGCCTTTACGCTTGTAACCTTGCTGGCGGACAAAAACATTACTGCTATAGCCGCAGGGTATAGACACTCCCTCGCTATTGATAGCGACGGCAAAGTTTACGCAACCGGGTTTAACGGTTACGGTCAGCTTGGTTTGGGCGATACGGACGATCGCAAAACCTTCGTCGAGATCGCCTCTTTGAAGGGCAAAAAGATTGTCTCCGTAGCCGCGGGCGATCATGACTCCTTCGCTATTGGCGACAACGGCAAGGTTTACGCGACTGGCGAGAACAGAGACGGTCAGCTTGGTTTGGGCGATACGAGCGATCGCAAAACCTTCGTCGAAATCGCCTCTTTGAAGGGCAAAAAGATTATCGCCGTAGCCGCGGGCGGCGCTCACTCGCTGGCTTTGTCCGACGATGGCAAGGTTTACGCGACGAGCGCTAACAGATTAGGCGATAAAGCCAGCCTCAAAACCTTTACGGAAATAACCTCTTTGAGCGATAAAAAGATTATCGCCGTAGCCGCAGGCGGCGGACACTCGCTGGCGCTTGACGAGAGCGGCAAGGTTTACGCGGCGGGCGCGAACATTAAGGGTCGGCTTGGACTGGGCGATGAAAAATACAGCAAAACCTTCGTCGAAGTTGGCGGCGGTATAAGCGGCAAAAAGATTGTCTCCGTAGCCGCGGGAGATCGTAACTCCTTCGCTATTGGCGACAACGGCAAGGTTTACGCGACTGGCGAGAACAGAGACGGTCAGCTTGGTTTGGGCGATACGGACGATCGCAAAACCTTCGTCGAAATCGCCTCTTTGAGCGATAAAAACATTACCGCCATAGCCGCGGGCGGCGCTCACTCGCTGGCTTTGTCCGACGACGACATTTATGCCGCGGGCAAGAACATCTATGGTCAGCTTGGTTTGGGCTATGATGAATATCATGGTAGCTTTGTTCAATCGAAATTAGTAAACAACGCGCGTATTATCTCCATAGTTGCGGTCGGCTTTTATTCGCTGGCGCTTGACGAGAGCGGCAAGGTTTACGCGGCTGGGTCTAACCTTAACGGTCAGCTTGGTTTGGGCGACACAAACAATCGCAAAGCTTTTACCGAAATCGCCTCATTGAGCGATAAAAACATTACCGCTATAGCCGCGGACGAAGCTCACTCGCTGGCTTTGTCCGACGACGACAAGGTTTACGCTACAGGTAACGCCATAGCACAAAAGGTTTACGTTACAGGTAACGGCACAGTCCAACTTGGTTTCGGCGATGCTAGATTGGACGTTGATAGTCGCAGTTCCTTTACCGAAGTTACTTTGTTAAGCGACAAAAACATTACAGCCGTAGCCGCGGGCAACGATCACTCGCTGGCGCTTGACGAGAGCGGCAAGGTATATGCGGTAGGCGATAACCGCTTAGGGCAACTTGGTTTGGGCGACAAAAACATTACGGCTATCGCCGCAGGCAGGATACACTCGCTGGCGCTTGACGAGAGCGGCAAGGTTTACGCGACGGGAAATAACTTTAAAGGTCAGCTTGGTTTGGGCGACACAAACAATCGCAAAGCTTTTACCGAAGTCGGCGGCGGTATAAGCGGCAAAAAGATTGTCGCCATAGCCGCGGGTCTCAATCACTCGCTGGCGCTTGACGAGAGCGGCAAAGTTTACGCGGTTGGAGATAACTATAGCGGTCAGCTTGGTTTAGGCGATCGCGGAGGCGAAATACACCGAAAAACCTTTGAGCTTGTCGCTTTTCCAAACGATATAAATATTACCGCTATAGCCGCAGGCGAAGTTCACTCGCTGGCGCTTGGCAAGGACGGCAATATATACGGAGCGGGCGCGGATAGCTTCGGCGCGCTTGGTTTGGATCGCGACTATTACGAAACCGCGTTCAAAAAGATTAAACGAGCCGAGTAGGTTCGCGGACTCTTTATCGGACGCTTATCGCTTTGTCGCGGGGTTGAGTTTTATTGTCGTTGCCGTAAAGAGAAGCGTCAAAAAGTTTTTTATTGTTGAAGTCAATATGCAGTAATTTATCCTTAAATATCTCTTTGAATATATAAAAATGCCCTATATAATCGGCGGATATAAATATATGCTTCATATTCCACTTTTCAAAACACTCCTGCGTCTTTTTAAGCAACTCGTAAGAGTCTGGTTGCAAAGGGTGATCGGCTACGTTCTTACCGTATTCGGGATGTCTGGCGCACACGCACAAAACATCCTTTTTGCCGCCGATTACCGATTGTTCTTGCGCTTTGCAAAAGTCCATAACATGATCGTTAAAAGGCAGTTTGGAGCGCGCAACTTCGCTTAAACGCGCTATATTTTCGTCTTTAGTCCAAAATTCTACGTCGGAAGACGGTACTTTATCCGCCAGAATTCTAATCTCGTTCAGTATTGTTTTTTTTGATTTATATACTTCGTCCAGCGAATAGTTTGAGGGCTGACGAAAGTAATACTCCCACGCGTTCATAGTTCCGTTAATAGGCTCGTCGTAATTATAAGCGGTTTTATAGTTTTGCAAATCTACGACAGGAATATAACCGCGCTCGATCGCGATCATAACATGTCCCAACACAAAATGAAAAGTGGAAAAAATGCCCGCGCTCGAATTAGGTCGTCTAATAACGTAGAAAGTTTTATCGGGATTTAGCGCGCCGAAACTGACTTTTCTTTCGCGGTTGATCCATTTATCATATTTGCGTCTTATCCAGCGCGGAAATAAATATCGAATCGTTTTACGAACGCCCATTTTAATCCTCGTTAGCAAATTGCGTAAATCGGCGCGTTTTATTCGCCGTTTGGACGCTCCAGCATATCGTCTTTAATGTGATAAAACAGATTGGGATGCTCTTTGCGAATGCGCCGCACAAGCCGTTCTATATCCACTTCCAAAATACGCGAATCGCGGTTTTTCGCCAATCTGCTTTCAAGCTCGCCGATCGCCACCGCCCACACGTCGCCAAAATCGACGGGCAGATTGCGCCAGATCGCCTTTTCCAACTTAAGACTGAAGTTTTCGCTTGAAACGCCGTGTAAAGAGCGAATAAAATGCATAAACGACTCTATATTTGTCAGCGCGTGTATTTTGCCGCCTTCGTCGATTATAAACCAAGGTTTACTCGTATCCCATTCGCCGCTAATAAGCTCCAGCGTCTTTTTATTCGGGTCGTCCGTGTCGCCAAGTCGGAGAACGGTTCTGCCGCCTTGCGCCAAATCGAGCGACTTCGCGATCTCGTCAATCTGTTTTTGCACTGCTTTCGCAAGCGTCGGCTCTTTCATAACGTCCCTTTCTAACCTACTTTGCTAAAATAATGCCAAACAAGCGCTGAAGGTATTTATGGAGCGTATCGTCGAAGTTGAAAAAATCGCGTTTGACAGCGCCGAAGACGCTAGTCTGCGCCCTAGCGCGTGGGATGATTATATCGGGCAGAAAGCAATCAAAAACAATCTGCGGGTTTTCATAGACGCGGCTAATAAACGCAAAGAACCGATTGATCATATTCTGTTTTTCGGACCGCCCGGACTCGGCAAAACTACGCTGGCGTATCTGATCGCGCGCGAAATGGGCGCGAATATCAAAACGACGGCGGGACCGATGATTGAAAAAAGCGGCGATCTGGCGGCGATTTTGACCAATCTTAGCGAAGGCGACATTCTGTTTATCGACGAAATTCACCGTTTAAGCCACGCGATCGAGGAGGTGCTGTATCCCGCGATGGAAGATTACAGGCTGGACATCATCATCGGTAGCGGTCCCGCCGCGCAAACGGTGAAGATCGATCTGCCGCGCTTTACGCTAATTGGCGCGACGACGCGGGCGGGAATGATCAGCAATCCGTTGCGCGATCGCTTTGGCGCGCATTTTAGAATGCAGTTTTACAATACGATCGAGCTGGCGCAAATCGCCGTCCGCGCCGCCAATAAACTAGGCAAGCCGATTGAAAAAAGCGCCGCCGAAGAGATAGCGCGTCGTAGTCGCGGAACACCGAGAATCGCGTTGCGTTTGTTGCGCCGCGTGCGCGATTACGCGGAGGTCGAGGGCGAAAGCGCGATCGGCATTGAGCGCGCCATAGCCGCGCTGGACGCGCTTGGAGTGAATGAACACGGCTTTGACGAGCTTGATTTGCGCTTGCTGGCGTTGCTAGTCGAGGCGCGAGGCAGAGCGATCGGGTTAAGCACGTTAGGCGCGGCGTTAAGCGAGGACGGCGCGACGATCGAAGAGGTGATCGAGCCGTATCTACTCGCCAACGGCTATCTGGAACGCACGGCAAAGGGGCGTATCGCCACAATCAAAAGCTACGAGGCGCTTAAACTCGCTTCGCCGATCGCGCCCGCCGCAAACAAGCCGTCGCTTTTTTAACCGCTTTGCGTTGCGCCCCCGCCCGCCGCGATAGCGGCGTGAAGCGTGAAGAAATACGGAGGATTCATTTCCGAAACGATCTCGCCCTTCCCGTCATTCCGCGCGTAGTCGCAGAATCCATTTCCTAAAAATAATCGCAAACAAGTATCATTCATAAGCGCTTTTGACTTTCTTTTTTGGATTCCCGCCTTCGCGGGTATAACGCAAGGCGCGATCGACGATATAATCCAATCCGAACGTATTTTGTTAGATACTCGCCTTCGCGATTCCGCGACTACGCGCAGAATGACGGGATGTGGCGCGGGTATGGCGTAAATGTCAGATTTTTGGAAAAACGAAGCAAACGACAACGCGAAGAATCGCGAAACAAGCAAACGGCAATCGTCATTCCGCGCGTAGTCGCGGAATCCCCCGCGAAGCGTCCGCTTGTTGTCAGACCCGCAAAGGAGGGCGTCTAAGTATTAAGACGATCGTTGCTTTAATTTTCTGATTTAGATCCGCCTTCGCGGGTATAACGCAAGGCGCGATTGCGATTGGCGCGAGTTTGGCGCGGCGCAACAAGCGATTGCAAACTTGTTTAATCAATTAATGCTCGTCTGCAAAATCCACCAATGTAG
>JAISMA010000084.1 GCA_031276985.1 Helicobacteraceae bacterium
CCACTCGCCGCTTTCGATAAAGTTTATGGCGAATCTATTTTTAGGCTCTATATATCGCGTTGTAACCGACCAAGTATATGAGCCGTTTTTGTCAAACTGAACGCTATGATCTTCTGAAATAGAATGACCTGAAATATTCTCAATTTCTTGAGAGCATTTCCATGTTTTGCCTGTAAGCAGATTTTTGTCTATATCCGCGCAAAACGCCAACGTAGCGATCGCGACCAAACACAATGCCGCCTTTTTCATCTAATCCCCCCCCTCGCTTCAAATTGCGCGATCATAGCGTAAATTCGCGCAATAAAAATCATAATCTTGGATCGACGGCTTCGCTTTCAAGCGCCAATACGCCAAAAACGCATTCATGTACGCGAGTAAGCGGCTCTTTTTTCACAAATCTTTCAAGCGCTTCGATTCCAAGCGCAAACTCTTTTAACGCGAGATTTCGCTTTTTGCCTAACGACCGCTTTTTCAGTCTTGAAAGATTTCCGCGCAATGTGTATTCCGGTCCGTAGATAATTCTTAAATACTCTTTTCCCCTGCATTTGATCGCGGATTGCAACAACTCGCCGTTACGCGATCCGTCGTTTTGCGCGGCGATAAACTCAAGCGGTTTTACTACTATGCCTTCGCCGCCTAAATCGGTTAGTTTTTCCCACCATTTTTCGCCTTCCGCGATCGATCGTTTATTAAGCGTATCGACAAGCGTATATTGCGTGGCTATAAATATATCGTCGCTTCCTGTTATGTATTTTTTGATCGTTTCCAAATGCGTTAAACGGCTTTCGTTGCTCCACGTCTTATTTTCCGTCGCAAGTACGCAAAAAGCCGCCAAACGATAATCGTCGATCGATTGCGTTTCTAGGCAATATCCGCCGTAAGATTTAGCGTAACGATCCAGCGCGTTTTTGCGATCGAGGCAGCGTACTAATAGCGCTTGCAGATCGGCGCTTTGGCTTGATTCGCCGCGTTTTGGCGCGTGATCCGTCGCGATCGTAATCCATTTGGCGGTTTGCGCGATCTTTTCAACGCAGATTTCAAGCGCCGCTCGTCCCGCCGCCGCGACGGGCGCGTATTGCTCTATAAGCAGTCGTTTTGCTTTCGCCGACCACGGCATAAGCTCGCAATCCAAACAAACCCAATCGGTATTGAAATCTTTCCAAAATCCCGATCGGCTCAAAGCCGCGTCCAGCCGCTCCAAAATCGCCGCTTCGGTTTGATCGTCATCGAAAAAACTTCTGCCCGTTCTCGTATAGATCGCGCCGCGTTTGCCGTCGTTTGCTTTGAAGCGGCGTTTGGCGACTTCGGCGCTTTGGCACAATACGACGATCGAGCGCGACCCCATGTGCTTTTCCTCGCATATCGCGGCGCTTACGCCTCTTGATCCGTAGTAGTTGAAAGCCTCGATCGGTCGCTCCAAAAAATCCTCGTCGGCGCTGGTTTCGCACGGCGACATGGTAGGCGGCAGATAGATCAGCCAATGCGGATCAACCGCGAATCGACTCATGGTTTCAAACGCGGCGGCGGCGTTTTCTTCGGGAATATGAATTTCGCGTTGCAGTCGCGTTGATATTTGGCGCTTATGCAAAACGTCGTCAATGTCTAGCATATCGTCGTCGTTTTGCGCCGTCAGCGGTTTTGGCGATTTGCAATACTCCGCCAAAGCGTCGATCGTTACGATTTCGCCTTCGGGATAGCGGTACGCCGCCAATTTGCCGCCAAACGCGCAACCGCCGTCAATGCAGATCGCGTTATTGACGTTTTGCATGGAAAGATCGGGCGTATGCCCGTAGACGACAAGCGCGCGCCCTCTGTATTCGTTTGCCCATTTGACGCGCTCGGGCAAGCCGTATTCGTCGGTTTCGCCCGTCGTCTCGCCAAACACGCAAAACTCCTTGACCCTGCCCGATTCGCGCCCCTGCATTTTCTCTTGCAAGCCCGCGTGCGCGACCACGAGTTTGCCCTCGTCAAAAACGTAGTGGCAACTAAGCGAATCCAGAAAGTTTTTTGTCTCCTCGCGGAACGCTTCGCTCTCGTTTTGCAATTCAGCAATCGTCAAATCCAATCCATGCGAGGTCGTAACTTTCGCGCCTTTTAGGTATTTCAGCAACTTCAGATCGTGATTGCCAAGAACGCAATACGCGTCGCCCGCTTTGACCATATTCATAACCAGCCTCAAAACGGCGACGTTTTTTCGCCCGCGATCGCACAAATCGCCCAAAAACACGGCTTTTCGTCCGCCGATCGGCGCGGCGCGAAAGGCTTTTTCGTCCACTTCGTAGCCTAGTTTTCTTAGTAGCAGACAAAGCTCGTCGAAGCAGCCGTGAACATCGCCGATAACCTCAAACGGTCCGCTTTCGTCCTTTTTGTCGCAAACTAGCGGCGCGCGCGTGATTTGCGCGGCGTTTATACGATCTTCGTCGCTTAGAATATAGACGCGGCGAAAGCCCTCTTTTTCCAGCCGTCCGATTGAGCGGCGGAGCAGATCGGCTTGCCTTCGGACGACGCGGGACGGCACGTCGCGATCGGATCGCGCGGCGTTGCGATCGACGCAGATTTTTTCGGGAACGTTTAGGACGATTGCGATCGCATGGCAGTTTTGCTCTTTGGCGAGATCGACTATGCGTTTTCGCGCTTCCTCCTGAACGCTTGTCGCGTCAATAACCGTAAGCGCGCCGCGATCGAGTCTTTTGTTCGCCAGATAAAAAAGCGCGTCAAACGCGGCGGCGGATGCGGATTGATCGTTGTCGTCGTCGGCGATCATCGCTCTGAAAAGATCGGACGAGAGAATTTCGGTCGGCTTGAACAGGCGTTTGGCGAAGGTCGATTTGCCGCTGCCCGATACGCCCACAAGCGCGACGAGGCAAAACTTCGGCAGGATTATTTCGTTTGACGCGACCACGCTCATAATTCGCCTCCGATTTCCGATTTCGCCTCAAGCGCCGCCGCGTTTGTCGTCGCCGATCGCGAAAACAGCGCCATTTGCGTCGGCGCGCCCAGCTTTTCGTCCGCCTCGCCAATCTCGCTAAATTGCGCCGCGTAGCCGTAACGCGCCGCCGCGTCGTTAGCCCACGCCCTGAACTCCTTGCGCGTCCATTCAAAGCGGTGATCATTGTGGCGCAGTCCGTCGCTTGGCAAATTCTGATATTTGGCGTTATATTCGCGGTTTGGCGTGGTAACGATCGCGCATTTCGGACGCGCAAATTCAAAAACCGATCGCGTGAAAGCCTCGATGCGCGAAGGCTCTAAATGCTCGATTACCTCGATCGCGCAAAGCGCGTCGTAGCCTGAAAAACGACTGTCTTTATAGGTTAGCGATCCTTGAAAAAAGCTGATCTTTTGCTTTTGAGCCTCGTTTAAGCGATCGTATTTGACCTTTGCTTTGGCGCGTTGCAACGCGGTAGAATCCACGTCGCAGGCGGCGATTTTGGTTAGCGACGGCTCTTTTAACAGCAAACTTAGCGCCGCGCCCTCGCCGCAACCAACGTCGATCGCGCTTTTTGCGCCGCGCTCTTTAAGCGCCGCGACGACGGCGTTTAGCCGCAGTTTGTTTAGCGACGCTTCGTTTCGGTTCGTTCGATCGGCGGCGTTTTCGCCCGCTTCGTCGTCCTCGTCGTCGCTTGGCGTTTCCATGCTTTTAAGCGCGGCGCGGCTTAATGATTGCTTATGCGCGAGATAACGCCTTGCGATAAACTCTTTTTCGGGGTGATTTGCCAGCCACTCTTTGCCGTGTCGCAGTAATTTTTCCGTTTCGTCTTTGCCGACCCAATAGTGTTTTTTGCCGTCAAAAACGGGGATTAACACGTATAAATGCCGCAATAGATCGCATAGCCTAACCTCGCCGCTAATCGTCAAATTCGCGTATCGGCTCGTTCCCCACGACGCAAACCGATCGTCCAGCAAGCGCGTATCAAGGGCAATCGTATAGCCAAGCGGCTCGAATACGCGCTTTAGCGCCGCTTCGCCGCCTTTGCATGGCATCATGACGATTTGCGCGCTAAGTCGCAGTTTCGCGTCCGCCAACGCCTGATAATCTTTGCTAACGCCGCTCATTGCCGTACCAAAAACCTGCGCGATCGCCACGCTCATAAACGACGACGAGACGTAAGGGCGGTCATTGACGTAATCAAAGAGGCTTTCGCCCGTCGCGCTTTTGCTTTTTGCCAGATCGATCGGATCAATTTCAAGTAGCAACGCGATTGTCGTTTTGCGATCGTCGGCTTCGGGGTAGAACGCGAAGGCTTTATAGCGGCTGAACTCAAAAACTTGAGGGCGCGAAGGATTTTTGCGAAAAAGAAAGCCGATTTCGCGTGCGTTTTCGCCCTCGTAAGTTATGGTAAGCAGCATGCGTTTTCCTCGTTCAAAATCCGCATATTGTACCGATTATTCTCTCAAATTGAAGCGTTTCTTTGGATTTAGCCTTCTTTAAGCGGATTGAAGCTATTATCGCCGTTATCAAAACGCAAGGATAAACAAATGCGCGGATATTTCATATTGTTTGCGGCATGCGTATCGGCGCTGTTTGCAAACGCAAGCGAAATAGATTTCGACGCTCTTAAAGCCAAAGGCGCAAATGAAATATTTGAAATGAAAAATCATCTCGTCGCGCTGTCGTATCCTTCCAACGAATACGTACAAATCAATATTTTTGACAAATCGTCTAAAAAACATATCCAAACGTTTGACAATGTTGAAGGCAAATGCAAATACGAAGAATGTTTTGAAAAAGGAGATTATAATTTCGACGGTATCGAGGACTTTTCGTTAGCCAACGCAAACCGCGCATTTGGCAACGGCTACGGTCGCTATTTTCTATACAATCCAAAAGACAAAAAGTTTTTCTTAAGCGATATAAGCGGCTCAAATCTGAAATTCGACCATAAAAATAAAATCGTTTATGAAACAAACAGGCGTTACGCGGGCTCTTCATTTAGATCGGCGACATATAAAATAGCGAATAATAAAATGGTTAAACTCGAAGAACGCTGTTATAAATACGACAGGTGGAAAAGCGGCGAATACGTCGAGTACGATTGCGATACTTATACGCCTATAACGATTTATCTGGAATCGACGAGGCTTGAAAAGAATTTCGAGTTGCAAATTAGAATTACGGACGAAAACTTCACAAAAGGCGAAGCGCAATATAAAGGGCAAAAAGAGAGCATAGAATTAAAACTAAAAGAAAAAAAAGAATATAGCATTGTTTTTGAAGAAATTTATAAAGGCGCGGTAAACGGAACTTACGCGCTAGATTTGTACGACAACGAGATAGTCGACGGCTCTTATACGCGAAAAGACGGTAAAAAATTTGACCTGAAAGCGGTTGAAGTACTTGAAATCGAAAACTATATCGTTGCGCTATCGTACCCTTCTATGGGAAATCCGCTCGTTGATGTTTTTGATAAATCAACGGGAAAACGTATTCAAACGCTTAAAGAGCTAGGAGATAGCGAAAGTATGTGTTATTACGGAAAATGTTTTGAAAAAGGAGATTATAATTTTGACGGTTTTGAGGAATTTTCATTAACCTATGCCTATGGTACTCTTAGTAACAGCCTCAGCCACTATTTCTTATACGACCCAAAAGGCAAAAAGTTTTTCTTAAGCGATATAAGCGGCGTAAGTTTATGGTTTGACCAAGAAAATAAAATCGTTCATGAAACGAATAGTTGTTGCGCTGGATATTCGCTTGAAAAGACAATATATAAAATAGTAGATAATAAATTGGTTTGGATTGAGGAACATTGCTATAAATATGAACTTAGAAATGACGACAGCTGGGGAGACGAATATGCCGAACATGATTGCGAAACCTCCGTTTCAGAAACATATTATTTGGAATCCGTAGGACTTGAAAAGAACTTTGAATTACGAATCAGAATTTTGAGCGGCAATCCTCCAAAAGGCGAGGCGCAATACAGGGGGCAAAAAGAAAGTATGCAATTAAACATCAGAGAAAACGGCAAAGATAAAATCGTTTTTGAAGAAATTTATAAAGGCACGGTAAACGGAACTTATACGCTAAATTTAAGCGACGGCAACGCGGTTGACGGCGTTTATACGCGAAAAGACGGCAAGAAATTTGAATTAAAAGCGGCAAAACTAGACTAAAACCGCTGGACAGATTATGGATTTCGCCTTTGCGCGAATAACTCTTGACGCGCGCCGCGCAATCGCAAATAGCGCGAAAAACGCTGAAAAGCAAGCGCCAACGCAACCTTCAACCGCCAATTTATGCCCCAAGCTACCATCCAAACAACAATCGAAATGCCTTGTCGCATTGCGCGATCCGATCTCGCCTTTATAATTCCATCGAAGGCGGGTATCCAGCATTGAAAACAATCGCGGATCAATATCCAATCGTACAACTCCTTTGACTTTTTATTTTAGATACCCGCCTTCGCGGAAATGACGGCGGGGCGTTGCGACGCGGGAATGACAAAAAGTGGCGCAGATTCTGCGACTACGCGTAGAATGACAGGATAGAGATGCGGTATGATGATTGGCGCAAGCAAGAGAAATCGTAAAGAAAGCGCGCAAAATCATTCAAAATAGCGAAGATGTTAGCTGATGAGGGATTACAGTTTTATTTCCGTCCAGCGAAATTGGATATGGCGATTGCAACGATTTTTACGATTGGCTTGCGGCGGAGGATTAACGCGCTTTAATTCGTTGGCGATCGCTATTTGCAAGCGCCTAAACAAACGCGCGATTGGGCGCGTTTTGTCGGCGATTAGTCATGCAATCTTAAACGCGATTGCGGCGCTTTAATCTAACGCGATCGCTACTCGCGGATTAGGGTTTGATTATTGCGAGATAACATCCCAGCCGTTAGGTATCGGCGGAGCGAAAAAATTATCGTCGATTGGCTTGTCGCGCTCTGGATCGCTTAAAACGATTTCCACGAAGTTATCCAGATCGTCCGTATAATAAACTTTAGTTATCGTCGCGCCTTCATGCTCAAGCGAAATTTTGCGGTTTTCAATAACCGCTTCGCGCTTGCCTTCGCCGACCGCGTAACTTTTTTTCCATAGATCGATGATATTAAGCGCGATCTCGCTTTTGAATTTCGTCGCCTGCTCCAAATCCGGCTCTAGCATTAAAATCCGATCGCCGCGCGCCGCGATCGTTTTTTGTTGCGGTTTTTCATAGTCGTATCTAACAAAATTCGGCTGCTTTAACCATACGTTTCCGCTAAAAGTTATCGTTTGGTTTTGATCGTTTGTAACGCGCTGAACAAAGCTCTGTTTAAGCGTGGTGAAATCGATAGGCGTTTGCGCGTTTAGCGCTCCAAAAACGCAACAAAACGCAATCAATAAACGCGCCATTTTGACCTCTTTATTTTTTTTGAAAGCATATCAAAAACCGCCAAAACCGCTATTGTCGCCGTTTGCTCGCGCAAGTACGCCGCTATGCGGCAGCGAAAACGCGCGATCGAGAGCGAAAACGCGCTTGCCGTTGATTACGTCGTATTTCCAAATGGGCGCGTTTTGTTTGAAATCCTCGACAAAAACGTCGATCAACTCCAAAGCGGCGCGGCGTTTTGCGGAAGCGATCGCGGCGGCAAAAGAGCTTTCGGCGATTTTAACGTCGCCGCGACTGTGCGCCATAAACAAGATCGCTCCTTTGGCGCGCGCTTTTTTCTGCCAATTGTCAAACCATTTCGCCAAAAGCGGCTCGTAAATGTCAAAACTAAGCGCGCTAACGCCGTTTTCAGCGCGGACAATCCCCGCAAAAGCGACAAACGCGCCCAAATTTTTGCTAACGATCGAGGCTCTCCAGCTTTCTAATAAGCGCGAAACGTCTAAGCCGCCGTTAAAAATTTCCGCCATATTAGCCGCCGCACACGGGCGGCAACAACGCGATTTTGTCGCCGTCTTTCAAAGCGCGATCGCGGCTTGAGACGATCTCGTCGTTAACCGCGACGGCGCATTTATCCAGCCACGCGCCCAACGCCTCGTCCCCAGCTAGTAGCGAAGCCAATTCGTTCAGGTTTGACACGTCCGCTTCGATCGGCTTTTTGCCGATTGGTCCCAAAAATTCAACTTTTACCATTCGGTTATTATCGCTTTTATTTGTTTAGAGCGTTTTCAAACGCGCCATATTCCGTTTGCTTGCGCGCAAAAAGATATTGACGCAAAGACATTGACATTTTAAGGGCAAAAGCGTAGCATTTATGCGTCGCGCAAAGGAGGAAAGCAAATGGGAGCAAAACGAGCGCTTGCGGCGCTGGCTTTTGGCGCGTTTGTAGCGGCGATCGTCGCGTTTGTTTATACGCTGAAAGTCTCCAAAGCCGCGGACTATCTAGGAAGCGATCCGAAAGCCTGTATAAACTGCCACGTGATGAACGTTTCGTACGCCACGTGGGAGCATAGCGCGCACAAAAACGCCGCGACATGCGTCGACTGCCATCTGCCGCAAGGAGGCGTTGAAAAATACGTCGCCAAAGCGCGGGACGGCTTCAATCACGCCGTCGCGTTCACTACGGGATCGTTCGATCAAGCGATTGTCATAAGCGGCGACGGAGCGAGGCGCGTACAGGCAAACTGCGTCGGCTGTCATGCGAGTTTGTCAAACGCGCTAATCAAAAACGCCGATCTAAATCATCGTTTCGACGAAAGCGATCGCCAATGCTGGTCGTGTCATCGTCAAACGCCGCACGGCGCAGTTCGCGCCCTAAGTTCCGCGCCGAATAATCTCGACGTTCGGTTTTAACGCAAAGGAGGATTTACCATGAAAAAATACATCGCGCTTTTAACGATTTCTTTAGCGGCGATCGTCGCGCTTGGCTTGCTATCTTCGGACATCAACGCCAAAGAAGACGAGCGCAAACAAATAAACGTCGGCAGACCGATCAACATTGCCGATCCCGCGCAAACTTCGCAGTGGCAACGCTATTTCCCGCGCCAATTTGACGCGTGGAAGGCGACAAAGCAAAGCGACAAAGTCCTTGATATGGTCAAAAAATGGCCCGCGCTGGCGATCGTGTGGGCGGGTTACCCGTTTAGCAAAGATTACAACGCGCCGCGCGGACACTACTATTCCGTGGCGGACAACATCAACACGCTTCGCGTAGGCGCGCCAATCGACAAGATCGACAGCCCGCTTCCGACCGCCTGTTGGACGTGTAAATCGCCCGATGTGGTTCGCCTGATGGAAACCAAAGGCGATCTGGAATTTTACAGCGGCAACTGGAACAAATGGGGCGACGAAATCGTCAACGCGATCGGCTGTTACGACTGCCACAAAGCGGACACGCGTGAGCTGAAAGTAGCGCGTTCGTACGTCGATAACGGCTTGTTGGCGGCGGGCATGCCCGCGTTTAAGGATTCCACGCACCAAAACAAGCGCGATCTCGTTTGCGCTCAATGCCACAGCGAATACTATTTTCGCCCGACGCCAAACGGCGAGACAACGGCGAGGGTCGTAACTTTGCCTTGGAAAAACGGCTTGGGCGCGGAAGAGCAGATGAGCTACTACAACGACGGCAAAAACTTTCCCGACGGCAAGCCGTTTAAGGATTTTGAAAACAAGCTCTCCAAAGCGCCGATCGTAAAAGCGCAACACCCCGATTACGAGCTGCATTTGACGGGCATTCACGGCAAAAAAGGCGTATCGTGCGCGGACTGCCACATGCCGTACAAGCAAGAGGGCGCGGCGAAATACTCCGATCACCAGATACAAAGCCCGCTTGAAACAATGGATCGCAGCTGTATGACCTGCCACCGCGAAAGCGAGGCGAAGCTCAAAGCCGTTTTGTATGAAAAATACGAGCGCAAAGAGACGCTTTTTGGAATGGCGGTAAATAACCTAGCCGCCGCGCACCTCGAAGCGCAAAAAGCGTGGGAAAGCGGCGCGAGCGAAGCGGAAATGGCAAAGGCGTTGGGTTTAATCCGAGAAGGGCAGTGGCGCTGGGATTACGCGGCGGCAAGCCACGGCGGATTTTTTCACGCGCCCGACGAAACGCTGTATATTTTCGCCAAAGCCAACGATTACGCCCTGCAAGCGCGCGTGGCTTTGCGGGAGATTCTCGTTAAGCGCGGCGTGAAAGATTACGTCGTTCC
>JAISMA010000117.1 GCA_031276985.1 Helicobacteraceae bacterium
AAAGATTTGGTGAACGACGGCATTTTGTCCAAAGAAGCGTATCAAGAATGGGCTGGAAAGTATATTCACCGAAGCTATGAAAAGCATTTAGGACTAAAGGGCGCGATAACAAACATTAAACAAATCCCCGATTATCTACGCGGGCGAATGGGCGAAAGCAAGAGCATTGCGCCGATCATAGCGCGAGGTAAAATCTGGCGCGGCGGTAAAAAAGAGTATCAAGGCTATGTAAATAGCGGACAGATCGGCAAAGTAAGCGACGGCAAGATCGAAGCCATACAAGATTTGGCAAGCGGCAAATACACGTTTAGGCGCGATTGGACTAAAGCTGAACGCGAGGCAATGGGCGAGATTACCGACGCGGCGTATTCTATACCCGAAACATTATTGCGATTGCAAACAATGAAACAAAATGGCGCGTTTTTGCGCGACGTGGAAGGCGTGAAAGGCGCGGTGCTGGACGAAAGCGCGGGACGAATAGCTAACGACAAACTAAAAGGAAGCGGCTACGATCGCGTGCCAAATAACGCCAAGTATGGCGTATTAGCCGATCGCGCGGTCCGCGCCGACGTGTTAAGCGACATTAACGCATTTAATGACAACATCAATCGTACGCTGTTTGGAAGCGACAATCCAATCGCTAAAGCGTGGTTAGGCTATCTCGGCGCGTGGAAAAAATCTAAAACTTTATGGAACGCGCCGACGCACCTAAACAATTTCAACAGCAACTTGTTCTTAATGCACCTTAGCGGTATGCGCTCAAACGAGATTTTAGGCAGTTTGAAATCTAGCGCGAAGCTAATATATACGGGCAAAGACTACGAAGCGTTAGCGGTCAAAGCCTCGCTAGGCAAACTCACGCCAAAAGAGGCTAGAGAATACGCGACAATGCAAACGAGGCTCAAATACTACATCGAAGCCAAAGAAAGCGGCGTGTTTGGCAGATCGCAATTAAACGATATTCTACGCGGGCATTTGGAAGGCTTCGCGCCTAAATCCATTTTAGGCAAGCTGGACGGATTCACGCAAAAACTATATCAAGGCGAGGACAATATAAACCGCCTCGCAATGTATAGCTTTTTACGCGACAAACAGGGCTTTAATATCCAAGAAGCAAAACGCTTCGTGCTGTCGATTATGCCCGATTATACGCGCCCAATGCCCGCTGGATTTAGATTTTTAAGGGATAGCGGAATAAGCCCGTTTATAAGCTGGAGTTATTACACAATCCCGACGATTATTAGGCTACTCAAAACAAAACAAGGCGCAATGCAAGCGGCTAAAGTGTTAGGCGCTTTGGCTCTAATGGAAAGCGTCGCGGGCGTTAATCCCTTAGATAATTTACCCTTTGTCGACGGCGATAAACCAAGCGATTTTAAGGGACGCAGATTTGCCTATAACAAAAACGGCAACATTGTCGACACGATTAAGCTAGATCGGCAAATCCCGTACGTTGAGTTAATGCATCCGTTAAATATGATTGTGGGATTAGGAAGCGGCGTTACAACTAAGGCGGGCGTTAATTTCTTTTCGTCGATTGGTAAAAACGGCGCGATTGATCCTTACACTGGGCGACCAGTAAGCCCCGCTACGCGATCGGCGGGCGAAACCGCGTATGATTGGACAAAATACGCGATAAGCAATTACGCGCCAATCCCGCCGCAAGCAATGGGCTTATGGGATACAATCGAGCGGCAAGTCGCGCCAAAGAAGCGAAAACCAAGCGAAATACAAGCGCGGAATAACGCGCAGGAATTAGCTAAAGCTGTAGGCTTGAATCTGCTAAGTTATAAGCAGAAATCGGCGCGAAGTGTGAAATAAGGGTGAAAATCCCTTTTTTCGCGCTTTAATGTTTAGCCGTTTAGCTCTTTAGCCAAGCGGACGCGCTTAATGCCTCGCCCTTAAAACCACTTAGTCGCGCTTTTATAATCGCCTAAATTAGCGTAAGCGCTTCCGCGATTGTTGTAAGCGCTTGCAAAACTCGGATCGATCTTGATCGCTTGCGTCCAATCAGTGATCGCTTTGTTTAGATCGCCTAAATCGGCGCAAGCGATTCCGCGATTGTAGTAAGCCTTTGCGTAATTGGGATCGACCTTGATCGCCTGCGTGTAATCCGCAATTGCTTGTTTGCGATCGCCTAAATCATAGTAAGTAATTCCGCGATTGTAATAAGCGCGCGCGCCTTTCGGATCGATCTTGATCGCTTGCGTATAATCCGCAATCGCTTTGCTTTTATCGCCTAAACTATCGTAAGCAAGTCCGCGATTGTAGTAAGCCTCCGTTTTTTTCGGATCGATCTTGATCGCTTGCGTATAATCCGCAATCGCTTTGCTTTTATCGCCTAAACTATCGTAAGCAAGTCCGCGATTGTAGTAAGCCTTTGCGTAATTTGGATCGACCTTGATCGCCTGCGTGTAATCCGCAATTGCTTGTTTGCGATCGCCTAAATCGTCGTAAGCGATTCCGCGATTGTAGTAGGCCATTGCGTCCTTCGGATCGATTTTAATCGCTTGCGTATAATCCGCAATCGCTTTGCTTTTATCGCCCAAATTACCATAAATAACTCCGCGATTGTAGTAAGCGTCTGCGTAGCTCAAATCAATCTTGATCGCTTGCGTATAATCCGCAATCGCTTTGCTTTTATCGCCTAAACTATCGTAAGCAAGTCCGCGATTGTAGTAAGCCTGTGCAAGTTTCGGATCGATCTTAATCGCTTGCGTGTAATCCGCAATCGCTTTATCGGCATCGCCAGATTTGTGATAAGCAAGTCCGCGAACGCCGTAAGCCGTCGCGTAGTTTGGATCGATCTCGATCGCTTGCGTATATTGCTTAATCGCTTCTTGCAAATTGCCTTGCTCGTGCGCCGCTACGCCGCGTTTAAACGCTTCTTCTGCGGCGCTATTTGCGCCAAAAGCAAAAGCCGACGTTAAGCAAAGAGCGATTAACGCTTTTGCGACTACTCCAAACCTTATATCAAACAACGTTTTCATATTGTCCTCCCGTGTGTGATTGAATACGTTAAATTAGGATTGCGAGTTGCTAGAAAACTAAAAACTAGCAGACTACAGAGGGAGAGGGAGAGGGAAACGAAGCCTTCGGCTTCAGAAAAAACGATTTGCGAAACTTGCTTTGCCTGCGTCATCATAACCTAAACCCTTCCTTGACTTTGGATACAAATTATCGGCGGATTATACTACCCCTTCATATAAATTCAAAATCATCTTTGAATGAATCCAAAATATCCAGCATTTGACCTATTATAAGCGCCGATCGTCATCCCCGCATCTCCTCGCCATTCTCGCGCAGGCAGTATTCATTCCCGCAAACAATTCGGATCGCGTTAAACAAATGCGATCGGCGTTGCCATTCCTATGAATGCGGGTATCTAGTACCATAGACAATCGCGGATTTAATGCCATTTGCGAAGTTTTTCACTTTTTTATTTTTGGATACCCGCTTTCCTCCGCAATATACGCTTTGTTGCGGGAATGACGGAAGGCGGCTCGGATTCTGCGACTACGCGCGGAATGACAAGAGTGGCGCGGGGAGAAGCGCGGGGGGACGGATGGTTTATGGGGATGAAGGCTTTTCGCGGAGCGCGTTTTGCGAAATGGAGAGGAAAAGGGCGAGGGCGGCAAAGAATATCGGCGCAAATCCAGATTACAACAAAGGGACATGTCAGAGAGGAGAAGTAGGCGGTAAAGAATACGCGCGGGCAAAAGCGTGGACGAGCTCGGAGAGCGGGACGGCGAAGGCGAGGAGGCGGGAAAGCGGGGGATTTGGCGAGTTGTAAGTTTGCTTTCGTTCCTCCTCCTCGCCGCGCAAAATCTAAAGCCGATCTCGATTGAATCCACCCGCTAATTATGAAAAGGCGGAGGGATTGGCGAAGTTTTTAGAGCGGTATACTTGACATTTAAGCGAAAATACTCTAGTATTCCGCCCGATTTTCAATTAAAAGGAGAAAAAATGGGTTTCACCAAACCTGTTACCGGCTTTCTAGCGGCATTCGCCGTCGCCTCCACGTTAGGCGCGGCGCAGATTCAGCTTCTCAACGTTTCGTACGATCCGACGAGAGAGCTGTACAAAGAGTACAACGAGGCGTTCATCAAGTATTACAAAGAAAAAACGGGTAACGACGTTACCATTACGCAATCGCACGGCGGCAGCGGCAAGCAAGCCAACGCCGTTATCGACGGCAATCCCGCCGACGTGGTTACGCTTGCGGTCGGCGTCGATATTGACGCGATCGCCGAAAAACGCCCCGATCTTATCGGCAAAGACTGGCTCAAAAAACTGCCGTCTAACAGCGCTCCATACACATCGACAATCGTCTTTTTGGTACGCAAAGGCAATCCAAAGGGCATCAAAGATTGGGACGATCTGGTAAAACCCGGCGTGGCGGTCATCACTCCAAACCCGAAAACAAGCGGCGGCGCAAGATGGAATTATCTCGCGGCGTGGGCGTTCGCAAAGCAAAAATACGGCGGCGACGACAAAGCGCGCGAGTTTGTGAAAAAGCTCTTCGCCAACGTGCCAATCCTTGATAGCGGCGCTCGCGGCTCTACGATCACCTTCGCGCAACGCGATCAAGGCGACGTGCTTTTAGCGTGGGAAAACGAAGCGTTTTTGATCTTTGAAGAGTACGAAAACGGCAAGGACAAATTCGAGATCGTCGTGCCTTCGCTTAGCATTCTCGCAGAACCTTCCGTAACCGTAGTAGACGGCAACGTCAAGAAAAAGGGCGAAGCTACCGTGAAAGCGGCGACGGAGTACCTGAATTTTCTTTATTCCAAAGAAGGTCAGCGCATAGCGGCGAAAAACTACTATCGTCCGACCGATCCCGAAGTGAAAAAAGAGTACGCAAAGTCGTTTCCGACGCTTAAACTCGTAACGGTCGACAAAGATTTCGGCGGCTGGGGTAAAACGCAAAAACTGCATTTTGGCGACGGCGGCGAATTCGACAAACTTTATTCGAAAAAGTAGGCGTTATGTCATCGACAAAGCGTCATAGAAAATCAACGCTTCCGGGCTTCGGACTGTCGCTCGGACTGTCGATGACCTATATGTCCCTGCTTGTGTTAATACCGCTTGGAGGATTGCTTTTGTACTCTACAAAAGTATCCTTTGAGCGGTTTATAGAGATCGCGACAAGTTCAAGAACGATTGCCGCTTTTGAGATCTCGTTTGGCGCGTCGTTTTTAGCCGCTTCCATAAACGCTGTTTTTGGACTGATTTTGGCGTGGGTTTTGGCGCGTTACAACTTTTTTGGCAAGAAATTTTTAGACTCCGTTATCGATCTGCCTTTTGCGATACCAACCGCGGTGGCGGGCATAGCGCTAACGGCAATCTTTGCCAAAAACGGACTGATCGGACAATTTTTTCCGTCGACTAGCATATCTTATTCGGCGATCGGCATTACGATCGCGCTTACGTTTATCGGACTGCCGTTTATCGTGCGGACGGTTCAGCCCGTGATCGAGGAGCTTGATAAAGAGGTAGAGGAAGCGGCGATCACGCTTGGCGCGAGTTATTGGACAATGTTTAGGCGCGTAATTTTTCCTTCCATTTACCCCGCGCTATTAACGGGTTTCGCGCTGGCGTTCGCGCGCGGGCTTGGCGAATACGGCTCGGTGATTTTCATCTCAAGTAATAAACCTTATGAAACGGAAATTGTGCCGTTACTTATTTTTATGCAGCTAATGGAGCAAGATTACGAGGAGGCAAGCGCGATCGGCGTGTTGATGCTTATTTGTACTTTTGTTTTGTTGCTAATTATTAACTTTTTACAGAGGCTTTCAAAAAAACGCAAAAAGGTAACGGCAAATGCATAAAGAGCCGACGTGGATTAAATGGACGTTAATTGCGATTAGCCTCGTCTTTTTGGCGATCTTTATCGCGCTGCCCGTTTTTACGATCTTTGAGCAGGCGTTTTCAAAAGGCTGGGACGTTTACGTTAACGCAATCGTCGAACCCGACGCGCTTGCGGCGATCAAATTAACCGTGTTAATCGCCGCGATCGTCGTTCCGCTTAACGCCTTTTTCGGGCTGCTTACCGCGTGGGCGATCGCCAAGTTTGAGTTTTTCGGCAAAAACGTGCTGATCACGCTGATCGAGTTGCCGTTTTCGGTTTCGCCGATTATCGCGGGGCTTATCTTTATCCTGCTGTTTGCCCCGCAAGGCTGGTTTGGGCAATGGCTTATCGATCATGATATAAGGATTCTTTTCGCGCTGCCCGGTATGGTTTTGGCGACGGCGTTCGTAACCTTTCCGTTTGTGGCAAGAGAGCTTATACCGCTTATGCAGGAGCTTGGCAAAGACGACGAGGAGGCTTCGCTCACGCTTGGCGCGGGCGGGCTTTACACCTTTTGGCGCGTTACGCTGCCTAATATCAAATGGGCGTTGCTCTACGGCGTGATTCTCACAAACGCCCGCGCTATGGGCGAGTTTGGCGCGGTGGCGGTGGTTTCGGGCTTGCAACGCGGCGTTACGATGACTATGCCGCTTCAAATCGAAGTGTTGTATAACGAATATCATCTAACCGCCGCGTTTGCCGTCGCTTCGTTACTAACTCTTTTGGCGCTTGTAACGCTTGCGATCAAGAGCGCGATCGAGCGCTTTATAGCGCGACAGCGCAAAGCAAACGTATTTGAAGGCAAACAATGAGCATAGAAATTAGCAATCTCACCAAGCGTTTTGGCGACTTTACCGCGCTGGAAAACGTAAACGTTACGATCAAAGAGGGCGAATTAACGGGACTTTTGGGACCAAGCGGATCGGGCAAAACGACGCTACTTCGCATTATCGCGGGGCTTGAAAGCGCCGACGAAGGCGACATTCGGTTTTTCGGGCAGGACGCGGGGCATAAAAGCGTCAAGGATCGCAACGTGGGTTTCGTGTTTCAGCATTACGCGCTTTTTAAGCATATGAGCGTGTTTGAAAACGTCGCTTTCGGACTGAAAGCGCGATCGCGATCGACGCGCCCTAACAAGAGCGAGATCAACGATCGCGTCTTTAAGCTGCTAAAAATGGTTCAGCTTGAATCAATGGCAAATCGCCTGCCAAGCGAACTTAGCGGCGGACAAAAACAGCGCGTGGCTTTGGCAAGAGCGCTTGCGGTCGAGCCGAAAATTTTGTTGCTTGACGAGCCGTTTGGCGCGCTGGACGCGAAGGTGAGGCAGGAGTTGCGAAGGCAGCTTAGATTTTTGCACGACGAAATCCACATCACGAGCGTTTTCGTTACGCACGATCAAGAAGAAGCGCTTGAAGTGAGCGACAATATCGTGATTTTCAACAAAGGCAAAATCGAGCAGATCGGCGCGCCCGAAGAGGTTTACGACCACCCGAAAACGCCGTTTGTTTATAGCTTTTTGGGCAACGTTAATCTTTTTCGCGCCCGCGTGGAACAGGGCAGACTGAAGCTGGACGGCGGCGATGGCGAAAGCGATCTGAAGTTTTTTATCCGACCGCACAATATCGATATTTCGCCGATCAGAGAAAACCAAAAGGCAATCGAGTCTAGAATTGTCGCGCACAGATTTTTGGGCGGCAGGGTGCGCGTGGAGCTGGTTACGCTTGAAGGCGCGAAGCCGATCGAAGCCGATATTGACAAAACGCGCTGGAATCGCGTGAAAAGCGCCAATTCCGACACGGTGTTTATCAGCTTCAACGAGGCGAAAACCTATTCGCAAAACGAGGAGTGGAACGACTATGTTATCTAACCTGCTAAAGCGAATTCGCGGCAAGATCGCGTTGTCGTTTAGCTTTCAGGCGGAAGACGTCGTCGTGTTGGATATGGCGCTCAAAACGGGGCGCAAGGTGGAGATTTTCGCGCTTGATACGTTGAAACATTTCAAGGAATCGTTAGAATACGGCGCGGCGATCGAGGCGTTTTACGGCGTTAAGATCAGACGATACAAGCCCGACAAACGCGCAACCGACGAGCTTGAAAAGCGGCTTGGCGAGTTTGGCGTGCGCGAGAGTTTGGCTAACCGCCGCGAGTGCTGTAGCGTCCGCAAAGTCGCGCAACTTGGCGAGGCTTTGCGCGGAAAATCGGCGTGGATTACGGGATTAAGGGCGGCGCAGAGCCAAACGCGAAGCGCTTTAACGCTCATCGAATTTGACGAGCAGTACGATCTACTGAAAATCAATCCGATCGCGCGCTGGAGCGAACGCGACGTTTTTGATTATGTCGAACGCCATAATCTGCCGCTCAATTCGCTATATAATCGCGGTTTCAAAAGCATCGGTTGCGCGATCTGTACCCGCGCCGTCGCGCCTGAAGAGGACGCGAGGGCGGGACGCTGGTGGTGGGAAAATCCTGAACACAAAGAGTGCGGCTTGCATATTAAATAAAAGGGCTACAATGAAGCTGAATATCAACGGCGAAACGAAAGAGTTTTCGCAAAATCAATTGGCGATTGCCGATCTGCTAAAGATAGAAAACGTCGCGCAGCCCGATATGGTCTCCGTTCAGTTCAACGGCGAATTTTTGCGCCAAAACGAATACGCTTCAACGCAACTAAAAGACGGCGACGAGGTTAATTTTCTGTACTTTATGGGCGGCGGGCAACGCAAACGGAGCAAATCATGAAAGATTGGAGCGACGAGGAGTTAGAGCGCTACTCAAGACATATTCTGCTTGACGACGTGGGAATCGAAGGGCAGGAAAAGATCGGCAACGCCAAAATACTAGTGATCGGCGCGGGCGGGCTTGGATCGCCGATCGCGCTGTATCTTGCGGCGGCGGGCGTGGGAACGATTGCGATCGCCGACGGCGACGCGGCGGATCTAAGCAATCTCCAGCGCCAAATTATCCATACGACGCAAGACGTGGGCAAGCCAAAAGTCCTAAGCGCCAAAGAGAAAATGATCGCCATAAACCCGCATATCAACGTCGTAACCTATCAAACGACGATAACGGCGGAGAACGTCGAGAGCGTGATCGCGCCTTATGATTTCGTAATCGACGGCACGGACAATTTCGCGGCGAAGTTTCTCATAAACGACGCTTGCGTTTTGCTCAAAAAACCATATTCGCACGGCGGCATTCTGCGCTATTCGGGACAGACGATGACAATCAAACCGCATGAAAGCGCCTGCTACGCCTGCGTATTCGATTCGCCTCCGCCCGCGGGAATCGTGCCGACCTGCTCAAGCGCGGGCATTTTGGGCGCGGTGGCGGGCATGCTAGGAACAATCCAAGCCGCCGAAGCGCTTAAATACATTTTGGGCGTTGGCGAGCCGCTGCTAAACGCTTTGCTGTGCTTCGAGGCAAAAACGATGAGCTTTCGCAAAGTCGCGCTAAAACGCAATCCAAAATGCCGCGTCTGCGGCGAATCGGCGCGGATCGAGTTAAGCGATTATGAACAACCCGCGTGCGATCTTAAGCCATGATTAGCCTTCCAAAAGCCGTTTTTGACGCGATAATCCTTCACGCGCAAAAAGACGCGCCGATCGAGGCGTGCGGCTATCTAGGCGGCAAAGACGGCGTGGCGTCGCTGCATTATCCGATGACAAACGTCGATAACAGCGCGGAGCATTTTTCGTTTGACCCAAAAGAGCAATTCGCCGCGTTCAAAGAGGCGAGCGCGCAAAAACTGCGGCTGATCGCCTGCTATCATTCGCACCCCGCCACGCCCGCGCGTCCAAGCGGCGAGGATATAAAGCTGGCTTACGATCCAAATATAAGCTACATCATCGTTTCGCTTGCGCTTGCGACGCCCGTTTTGAAAAGTTTCAAAATTAAAAACGGCGAAGCGATTAACGAGGAGGTTATTATTATATGAACGGCTATCAAATTCCGCAAAATGTTTACGACGATTTCGAGGCGTTTAAGCGATCGTGCGAAGAGTACAAAAGCGGCGCGATCGACGATCTAAAGTTCAAGACAATTCGCGTGCCGTTTGGCATATACGAACAGCGCGAAGCGGGCACGTATATGATTCGCGTAAAGCTAACGGGCGGCTTGATCGCGCCTAGCCAACTTGCCGCGTTAGGCGATCTGGCAAAACGTTTCGCAAACGGCAAACTGCATATCACGACGCGAGGCGGCGCGCAACTTCACTACGTCAAATTCGACGATTTTTTAAGCGCGATCGAGGGATTACACGCCGCGCAACTTACGGGACGCGGCGGCGGCGGAAACACGGTGCGAAACGTTACGGCGGACGTTTTGGCGGGCGTTGCCGAAGACGAAGCCTTCGACGTTGCGCCGCATGCGATCGCGCTAACCGAAAAAATGCTTGCCGCGCAGGATTCATACGCCCTGCCGCGCAAATTTAAGATCGCCTTTAGCGGCTCAAGCGCCGATCGCGGCTCGGCGACGTTTTCGGACGTGGGTTTCATAGCGAAAATCAAGGACGGCAAAAGAGGCTTCAAAGTCTTTATCGGCGGCGGCATGGGCGCAAAAAGCCGCGTCGGAAAACTCTATCTGGAGTTTCTGCCCGAAAACGAAATTTTTCTGCTTTCGCAAGCGATCAAAGAGGTTTTCAACGAGCGCGGCAATCGCCGCAACAAGCACAACGCGAGGCTTCGGTTTTTGCTTGAAGAGATCGGTTTGGACGAGTTTAGAAAGCTAGTCGATGAAAAAACAGCGGCAATCAAACAGCGCGGCGATTACGATCTTGAATTCAACGAACCCGCCGCGCCAATCGCGCTAACGCCTAATGATCGCAACGCGGGCGCGGCGATAAGCGACGAGGAGCGTTTGTGGCGCGATCGTTTCGCGTTTAGCCAAAAGCAAAGCGGCTATTTTGGCGCGAAAATCCCGCTGGAGCTTGGCGAATTAGACGCGGCGGCGGCGATCGCGCTGGCAAACGCGCTGCCAACCGATCGCGAGACGATCCGCTTTGGATGCGATCAGAATCTGTATTTACGCAATTTGACGCAAAGCGAGCTTACGGCGCTTTATCCCATCATCAAAACGCTTTCGCCGCAAACGCAAAAGAGCGCGGTTATCGGCGACGCGGTTTTTTGCGCGGGCGCGGCGACATGTCAGTTAGGCATCACCGTTCCGCGCCGCGCGTTAAGCGCAATCGAGCGCGCAATCGCCAAAAGCGGCGTCGATCTTGACGCGCTAAAAGGCTTTGCGATTCACATGTCGGGCTGTCCAAACAGTTGCGGCAGGCACGCGTTAGCCGATCTGGGCTTTTTCGGCAAGGCTTCGCGCAAAGACGGCGTGGCGTATCCCGCTTACAACATCTTAGCGGGCGCGAGAATCGCCGAGACAAACTACCGCTTTGCCGAGCCAATCGGAGACATTAGCGCCTATCGTCTGCCGCTTTTCATCGCGGACGCGCTGAAGCTGTGGCTTGAGGAAAAAAGCCGATACGCCTCCTACGCCGATTGGGTTGACGACGGCGGCAAGGCAAAACTAAAATCAATCGCCGAAAGCTACGCCGATATTCCTTCGTTTGACGAGGACAAAAATCCCTATTACGACTTTGGCGCTTCGGCGCAATTTACGCTTGCGGGACGCGGCGCGGGCGAATGTAGCGCGGGCATGTATGATCTGATCGAGGCGGATAAAAAGGCGCTGAAAGAGGCGCTAAATACTACCGATTGGAAGCAAATCCGCTTTTTGGCGGCGCGAATGCTGTTGATTACGCGCGGCGAGGAGGCAAGGGGCGAAGCGGATACGCTCGCGGCGTTTAAGCGGCTGTTTATCGACGCGAAGCTAATCGACGCGGCGTTTGCCAAAACGCTTGAAGGCGAGGCAACCGATGAAGCGGTCAAACTCGCCGAAGCGGTGATCGCGCTTTACGGCTCTATGGACAACACGCTGAAATTCGCGGCGGAAGCCCAAACGACCGCCGCCGCGCCGCAAAAACCCGCGCGGTTTAAGGACTATCGCGGCGTGGAGTGTCCGATGAATTTCGTGCGCGTCAAAATGGATCTGTCGCAAATGGCAAGCGGCGACGCGCTGGAGATTTTGCTCGACGACGGCGCGCCAATCGCCAACGTGCCGCGCTCAGTGCAAAACGAAGGGCATACGATCGAGGCGCAGACTCAAGAGGGCGCGGCGTGGCGCGTTCGGATTAGGAAAAAGTGAGGGTACTGCCCGTCGCGCTCACGCCGAAAAAAATCCTGCTAATCGGCGCGGGCAAAGCCGCCGCGCTCAAAGCGCGAAGCGTTCTTGAAAGCGACTGCGATCTAAGCGTGATCGCCGCCGCAATCGCCGACGATTTTTTTTTGGATCGCGCCGTCAGGCTAAAATCGTTCGAATTTGCCGACGCGATCGGATTTGACGCGCTCATCAACGCTACGGGCGACGCGGCTTTGTCCGAAGCGCTGTGGGAAAAGCGGCGCGAATATGGTTATTTGCTTAATTGCGTCGATCAGCCAAAATTTTGCGATTTTTATTTCACGGCAAACACGCGCAAAGGCGATCTGTGCGTAGCCGTAAGTTCCGGAGGCGCTTCGCCGCAAAACGCGCAGGCTACGAGAGATTTGATCGCCGCCGTTATTGCCAAAGACGAGATCGCCGCGCCGCGAAACAAAGAGGCGAAAAACGGCGAAGTTTATCTAATCGGGTGCGGAACGGGCGGAATCGATAATCTCACGATCGGCGCGTTTAAGGCGATCAAAAGGTTGGAAGTGGCGCTAATCGACAATCTGATCGGCGATGAAATTAGAGCTTTGTTGCCGAAAAACTGCCTTGCAATCGACGCGGGCAAGCGCAAAAACAACCACTCGATCGCGCAAGAGGAGATCAACGATCTGATCGTTACGCATGCCAAAGCGGGCATGATCGTAGGCAGGCTCAAAAGCGGCGATCCGTCAATTTTCGGGCGGCTTTACGAGGAGGCGGCGTTCGCGGCTTCAAACGGATTTGCGCCGCGCGTGATAAACGGCGTTAGTTCCGCGTTCGCGGCGTGCCAAACGGCGGGCGTAACGCCGACGCTTCGCGGCGTGAGCAGCGGCGCGTTGATTGTCTCGGCTCATCTCAAAGGCGCGCGTTTCAACGACGGCTGGATCGATCTGATCGGCAAAACGCCTTATACGATCATCGTTTTGATGGCGCATAGTTTTTGCGGCGAAATAGTCGAAACGGCGGCGCGGCGCGGCGCGAATTTGCAAACGCCGTGCGCGTTCGTTTCGCAGATCGATCGCGGCGACGAAGCCGTAGTTTTTGGCGTTTTGGGCGATCTAGCAAGCATGGCGGCGCGAATTTCAAAGCCCGCGACGCTGATTGTGGGCGAAAGCGCGGCGTTTTCGTACAAGTCGCTATAATTGCCGCCAAAAACGCCGAGACGAAAATATGAATAATCGCTATCGACTGCTGATCGAAACCGAAGATAAAAAAGGGCTGATTCACCAAATCACGGGCGCAATCCTAAAGCGCGATCTCAACATAGAGCAAAACAACGAATTTGTCGAAAAACGGCATAATCGATTTTTTATGCGCGCCGATCTTAGCGGCGAGCCAAACGGATCGCTTCTTGAGGATCTAACCAATCTGCTTAGCGCCGATCGGATTATACGGCTTGTGCCGAAGCAAAAAAAGCGCGTAATTATTATGGTTACGAAAGAACACCACTGTTTAGGCGATCTGCTGTTACGCTATAAATACGGCGAATTGGATATTGATATTTTGGCGGTTATAAGCAACTACGATCATCTACGATCGCTGACGGAAAGTTTCAACGTTCCTTATCATTTTATAGGTTGCGAAAACGCCGATCGCGCCGCGCATGAAAACAAGGTGTTGGAGATTATAAATTCTTACGAATGCGAGTATATTGTGCTGGCAAAATATATGCGTATTTTGACGCCTGATTTTGTCGAGCGCTATAAGGACAAAATTATCAACATTCACCATTCGTTTCTGCCCGCTTTTATAGGCGCGAATCCGTATCGCCAAGCGTACGATCGCGGCGTCAAAATTATCGGCGCGACGGCGCATTTTGTAAACAACAATCTCGACGAAGGCCCCATTATCGCCCAAAGCGTGCTTAGCGTAAATCATACGCACGACGCGGAAGATATGGCGCGCGCGGGCAAGGACGTGGAAAAGCAAACATTGGCGCGCGCTTTAAGGCTTGTGTGCGACGATCGCGTTTTTATCTATAAAAACAAAACGATTATTTTTGAGTGATTAGCATGAGCGACGATCTACCGCTTTTTGAACTTGGGCAAAAGGTGCGATTAAAGCGCGACGTTCGCGCCGACGGAACATATTCGTTTGCGAAAATGGGCGAAATTATCGCTTATGAAGGCGAAGAAGGTTACGTGCGAAATATCGGATCGTTTTTGCAGACGATCCGCGTTTACGACGTTGATTTTATCGCTTCGGGACGGCTGATCGGCTGCCGCGAGGAAGAGCTAGAAAACGCCGATAACGAAACAAATATTAAAAGCGAAATCGACGAAGATTTAGCCGTATTGCAAGCTCACCGCCAAAAACATAAATAAACTTGGTTTTATTAACGATTGCCGCTTTTTGCCAAAGTTTTTGTTTAAGCGGCGACAACTTATCGCTTGAATCTTTTTGATATTTTCGTTAGCGCAAAACCGTAAACGGCAAAGATATTTATTAGCAGGCTAAGTCCTAGAATAACGCGAAAAAATTTAGAGGCGCTTTGCGTATTTTGCGCGCTTTGCTTAACCTCCGTATTCGTGGAAATTTCAAGCGCGTTTACTACGATTTCGCCTTTGTGTCCCAATCCGTCTTGCGCCGCTACGCGCCATTCGCCTTTTTCGTCCGCCACAAACGCGAAAACGCCGTTTTTATCCGTTAGGCTTTTAAGCGTTTCGACTTTAGCGGACGAGGGCGAATAAAGCATTATTTTGGCATACATCATGGGTTCTCCGTCCGAATAGGAAAAACGAACGACTTTCGCGCTCTTTTCAACCTCCGAAACTTCAACCCCATGAGCAAACAAAAATTCTGGCAGCAAAAGCGCCGCCGCGAAAAAAAGCCCGCTATTTGACACGGAAAACGACTATGGCGTTTATATCGTCTTCGTCGACGTCTGGCTTTGTAGACGGTTTGTGATAATTAACCCTTACAAGCCAGATTCCTTTATTGCCAAACTTGAAAGTCGCAACGCCGTTTTTATCCGTTTTGCTTTTTAGCGCGTAGGCGTTTTCGGTATTTGGATCAAACTTGTCGTAAGTGGCGAAAATATCCGCGTTTGCAAACGGTTTTCCGTCGTACAACACTTGGAATTTGCCGCTTTTGCCAACGGTAATATCGGCGGGATTTGTAAGCGGAACTATCTCAAAAATCTGTTTCAACGGCTCTTTGAAACTTTTGTCGCCAGATTTCGGGTTAAGATAGGTTTTTGAAAGTTTGCTGAAATAGATCGACTTTGCGATCGTAACGCCTGCGGCTTCAGCCTGTTTTTTAGTGCCGTCAAAATATCCGTCCGTCGTCAAGCAGTAAAAACCGCCCGCGCGCTCGCCAAGAACCACGGCGGGCGAATCGCTTTGCAATTTATACGAAGTCTCGTACAAAAGCCGATCTTTATTCGCCGTAAGCGCCAAAGGCGTGATTTTGCCGTCTTGCAAAACGCGAACCAAATTGACGCTTGACGGCTCTTCAATCTCCTCGCCTTTAATGAAGTAGTGCGTCGAAAGCGCGTCCAGCTTCACTTCGTCGCCCGCTTTGTAGTCTTTGACCTCGCGCGGCGCTACAAAAAACTCATGCGCAAAAAGCGTCATTGAGCTAAACATGGTAAAAGCCATCGCGGCTAGAACCTTTTTCTGCATTGCGTTCTCCTTGTGTAAGATTTTTGAAAAAATAATAATACCGCCGCAACCTTAAAATAAACTGAAGAATGCGACGGACAAAAAGATTTTACGCATGTTTTATGTTTTCGCCGATAATAAACGCGGATAACTCGCGTCAACGCGCGTAATCGCCAAAAGTTTAGGAAAAAACGACTATATTTGCGTTTTTCAAAGGCAACATATGCAAAAACGCGGATTTTTTCTAACGCACTCGCCCATAAACGCGCATTTCGCGCAAAACGCCAAAGATTTCGTCGTCGAGGAGATTTCGCTCTACGAGCCAAGCGGAGCGGGCGATCATCTGTTTGTGAAAATTAGAAAAAAAGGCGTCTCCACATGGGAGGCGGCGCAAATTTTCAGCGAGCGAATCGGCGTAAAAACGCGCGATATTGGCTACGCGGGACTCAAAGACAAAAACGCGATGTGCGTTCAAACGCTCTCTTTTCCCGCGAAATTTGAATCCGCGATCGCCGCGTTTGAACATGAAGCGATTAAGATTTTGGACGTAAAACGACACAACAACAAGTTAAAAATAGGTCATCTAAAGGGCAACAGATTTTTTATTCGACTGAAAAAAGTCGGAGCGATCGAGGCGAAAAAACTAGACGCCGCGATCAAGGAGATCGCACAAAGCGGCGCGCCTAATTTTTTTGGTTTTCAGCGTTTTGGATTGGGCGGCGACAACTACGAAAAAGCGCGGGCGTTCCTTGACGGCGAGGCGAAAATTCGCGGGCGAAAAATGCAAAAATTCCTGATAAACGCCCTGCAAAGCGAGCGTTTCAACGCATGGCTTACGCGGCGGATTGAGCTATCGCATGCGATACGCGGTTTCGGCGCGGATAAGATCGCCTCAGAATACGGGTTTAACGCCGAAACGATCAAGGAATTAAATTCGCAAAAGCAGTTTTTCAGGTTGTTGCGAGGCGATATTATGCTGCATTATCCACACGGAAAACTATACGTCGCAAACGAGCCGATTAAAGAAGCCGAGCGCTTCGCGGCGAAGCAAACCGCGCCGACGGGCGTTTTGAGCGGAAGTCAAGTTATGCTTGCCGAAGATTTAGCCGCCGCGATAGAAAACGAGTTTTTGGAGGATATTCCAACAAGCGGGGATCGCCGTTACGCTTGGATTTTTCCTGAAGAGTTAAAGGGCGAATACGTCGCGCAAGAGGCGCATTACGAGCTGGGTTTTTATCTGCCCAAAGGGTCGTACGCCACTACTTTGATCGAGGAGTTGCTACATAGCGAACTAAGCGTCGATTCAAGCCGCCAAAACTAAATTGGCTAAAATCCCAATCAATGAAAAGACTGCTGATTCTTGCCGACGGCGAAGTTGCCGAGCGATACGTTAAGCGCCTCGTCGATACCTACACCGACGCAAATCTTTACACGATCGTATATTATCGCGGCGCGATCGCGGAGAGCGAGGCGATCTACTGCCGTTTTTATCGCTTCGATCCGACGAGTTTCAGCAAACTTGAAGCTATTTTTTCAAAGCAGACAAGCGCCGCGTATATCGTGATGAAAGAGCCGCAAGACGCTACGCAAGTATATAAAAATCTTCGGATATTAAGCCGCGAGTTGATGATCTACGCGCTTGATTCGGGCGGTTTGGACGATCTGCCAAACGACGATCCAAACTTGCAGCGCGTTTCGGCGAGCGAATTGCTGGCAAATCGCCTAATGGCTTTAACGCCGAATATTCCCGTTAGCGCGCAGTATGTGGGGCTTGGCATTGGCGAAATTACCGAAGTTAAAGTGCCGTTTGGCAGCGCTTACGCCTATCGCCACATAAATCATATCGCGCAAAATAAATGGCGGATCGCGGCGATCTATCGCGGCGGAGAGCTGGTTTTGCCCTTTGCGACGCTGATGATTCGCCCTAGCGACAATCTGCTTTTGGTGGGACAGCCCAACATATTGAAAACCGTCTATCGCGCCATTAAGATTGAAAGCGGTCAGTTTCCCGCGCCGTACGGGAGATCGCTTTATCTGCTGCTGGATATTTCGCCGCGCCGACGAGACAAGGCGATCGCGGAGCTAGAAAGCGCGTTAAGCCTGCATAAACGGCTGAAAAATCGACCGCTGTATATCAAGGCGATCAATCCCGACGATTGGCAGACGCTACAAAAACTGCAAACAATTAAACAGCCCGATATTTATATCGATATAGCTTATAAACCGTTTAATCTCGAACAAAGCCTGCTTAAAGAACTCGCGCGCCACAACGCGGGACTGCTTATGGTAAGCGACGAGTTTTTCGCCAAAAAAACTAATAGACTTTTGGCGCTCAAATCGCAAAAACCAATTTGGAAACTAGGGACAAATTCAATCTCGCAACTTAAAAGCGCCGCGCTGCTTGTGAGCGCAAATCCTACGCTGGAGCAAATATCGCCCGTGCTGTTTGATCTCTCCGCGCAGCTTGCGATCGAAGTAGAGTTGTATCCGTCAAAAGGCGACGAAGTTGGCGAAAACGAGGTGTTGGAACATTATGAAAATTTAGCGGCGATTCATTCGCGGACTATTAGCGTGAAAAGCGCCGAAGAAAACGCGATCGTAACGTTAAGGCAAAAAGAAAATCTGTTGCTATTTTTTCCTTTTGACGAGGCGATGACGCAAAAAAGTATGCTTGATTTTCTCAAGCTAAAACAGGCTGAAAAGATGTATTCGTTTTTAACGGAGCATCACCAGCTTTTTATTCCGGTTTTGTAAGGAAAACGATGACCATAGATATAAACCTTAAAAAAAATGTCGACGATAGCTATAAGATATATATCGGCGATCTAGGCAAACTGAAATTCGACTCGAAAACCGCGATCGTAACCAATGACACGGTCGCCGATCTGTATTTGGACGAATTGCGATCGCTTATATCCGCGCCGCAGGTTGGCGAAGTTATCATAAAAGACGGCGAGCAATATAAAAATCTCGATACGATCGCCGAGATTGTCGATCGCTTATGCGAATTGCGGCTAGATCGCCAAAGTACGTTAATAGCTTTTGGCGGCGGAGTGATTGGCGATATGACCGGATTTTGCGCGGCGATATACCAGCGCGGCATATCGTTTGTGCAAATTCCCACGACGTTGCTTGCTATGGTCGACGCGAGCGTGGGCGGAAAAACGGGCGTTAATAACGTCTGCGGTAAAAACATGATCGGATCTTTTAATCAGCCAAAGAGCGTTCGCATCGATACAAAGTGGTTAAAAACTTTGCCAAAACGCGAATTTAGCGCGGGCGTCGCGGAGATAGTCAAAATGGCGGCAACGCTTGATAGCGATTTTTTTGCGCGGCTTGAAAGCGCCAATCTAAATAACGAAACGGAACTTACGGAAGCGATCGCGCAATCTATTCGCATTAAAGCCGATATAGTTATGCAAGATGAAAAAGAGAGCGGCGCGAGGGCGGTATTAAACTATGGGCATACGTTTGGACACGCGATTGAAAAAGAGAGCGGTTACGGCGCGTATTTGCACGGCGAATGCGTGGCGATGGGCATGATAATGGCGAATAATCTGGCGGTTAGTCTTGGGGCGCTTACGCAAAACGAAGCCGATCGAATCGATAAAACTTTACGCAAATTCGGACTAACGGCTCGATATAAAACGCCTAGCGCAGAAAACTTTTACGCTAGTTTTTTTCTTGACAAAAAAACGCTTGCCGATCGTATATATTTTGCTCTGCCGCGCGGGATTGGCTCATACGTTTTTGTAAACGACGCGCCAAAAAATCTGGTAATCGACGCGATAATTAAAGGCGGCGAATGAAATTAACGCGCTTTTTGGCTTTGTTTGCCGCGATCGCTACGATTTGTTTAGCCGAAACGATCGACGACGCCAACGAAACGCAAGCGCAGTTAGAGGAAATAACCGCGCAGATCGCCAAAATTGACGCGAGGTTAGATTCGGACAACAACGTATGGATTAAACAGTTTATCGATCAGCGCGATTTTCTCGCTTTGCAAACAGAGCAAACGCAGATCGACGCGGAAATAAAACAGCTTTCAAACAAACGCGACAGCCTATCCAAACAACGCCGCGAAATGCTTGAAGAACGCGCTAAAACTTTGCGAATACGACTTGATCTGCTTAGCGATTCTTCCGCCGCTTCTCCTTATGATAGCGTTTCAAAGATCGATCCAATTCCCGACGCTCCAGAAGTAAAAAATCCGTTTGCGATTATAGGCGGTTTTTCGTATATACGCGAAGGTTCGCGCATGTTAAGAGAACAGCAAACAAAATTGCGATCGCTTCGCGCCGTAATCGCCGACGAAAAAGAGCGCCAAGCGCTTTTGGAGCGCCAAAACGCGCTTTTATTGCAACTAAAACAGCCCGACGTCGCCGCCAAATACGCCGAAACGATCGCGCTGTTAACCGCGTTGAACAATATCGAGGAGGTTTTGAATACGGCGCTTAGCGTGCAAGAAAAACGTTTTAGCGCAAACGAGGCGCAGATAAAAGCGCAGATCGAAGGCGAAATATCCAAACTTATCTCGATCGCGGCGATCGCGGCTGTGATTATCGCGCTTGGGTTTTTGCTGAAACTTGTAGTTAAGCGTACTGTAACCGACGCCAATCGCATATTTAGCATTAACCGCGCCGCCAATATAGCGACGTTTTTCGTTATCGCGCTGGTTTTGTTGTTTAACTACATAAACAACATCGTCTATTTCGTTACGCTGCTGGGCTTTATATCCGCGGGGATCGCAATCGCCATGAAAGATTGGTTTATGAGCTTGCTAGGCTGGCTCGTGATTGTAATCGGCGGTTCGGTGCATATCGGCGATCGCATTCGCATCGTGCGCGAAGGCGACGTTGTCGTGGGCGACGTGCTGGAGATTGGCTTGACGCGAATTATGCTTTTTGAGGACATTACGCTTGCGACGTTTGATCGCAATCGCAGAGCGGGGCGAATCATACACGTTCCAAACAATTACGTCTTTACGAATATCATTCAAAATTACACCTACAACGAAATGCAGACGGTTTGGGACGGCGTGGATATTACGGTTACGTTTGATTCCAATCACAAAAAAGCGCGCAAAATCGCGAAAGAGATCGCCGCCAAACACGCGATCGGTTACACCGATCAAACGCGCAAGCACTACAACAATTTGAGAATGCGTTTCAACTTTCGCGCCGTCAGCGTCGAGCCGCGCGTTTTCACGTTCGCGCATATTTACGGGGTAAAGGTGAGCGTTTGGTATCTGACCAACTCGTACGCCACGCTTTCTTTGCGAAGCGTCATTAGCGCGGAGATAATCGAGGCGTTCAACGCCGCCGACGGCGTTACGATCGCTTATCCAACCTACGCGCTAGGTCGCGACTCGATCGCTTTTCCGCCTCCGCTACTCGACGACGCATCCTTCTCTGCGGGATACAAAGCCTAACGTTAGCGTCGGCTATCGGCGCGATTTTGCTCCTTCTCTATGTAAAGCCTAACGGCGCAATTAAACAGCCGCGCTTACGCGGTTAAACGGAAAAATCGGCGCTACAACGAAAAACGCGGCTTTCTTGACGGCGCGGTTAGCGTTAATCGCCGTTTGCCCAATAGCTCCCCCTCTCAACTTTTTCGCTTCGCGTCTACGTCCGCCAATCGTCGTTTTTGATTTGTAATTCGCCATGTTATTAGTTGCTTTGTTTTTGTAAAATCCAACATTTACGTCATGCCCGCGAAGCGCCCGCCGCGACAGCGACGTAAGGCGCGAAGGGATGCGGGTATTCATCTCCAAAAAAAAACAATCGAAAGTCAATTATTATTCGCAACGTCCTTTAACTTTCTTTTTTTTGATTTCCGTTTTCGCGGGAATGACGAGAGGCGCAAAAGGCGACCAATGGCGTAAAATAACAGTAGCGATCGACGCAAACGGCAAGAACGATTGGAAGCGGAAGCGGGAGAACGCGGGCGGGGAGCAAGAATGCAAAAAACCAGCGGAGAAAAATAGTGAAACGTGGCGCGATAAGCGAAGGAAAGGCGGGCGATGAGGCGATTTAGCGATTACGCCAACGAGTGGCTCTACGGCGAGGACGGCTACTACGCGACGCTTAAAGCGATCGGCATGAGAGGCGATTTTTACACCGCCGTCAGTTTAACGCCGTTTTTCGGCGGCGCGATCGCCAACCATATAACGCGGCTGATCAAGCGCGGCGCTTTAAGCCGCGACGCCGCGATCGTGGAGTTTGGCGCGCACAACGCGCGGCTGATCGCCGACGCGATTCAGTTCATTTACACGCTTGAGCCGAGTTTGCTGAAAAGTTTGACCTTTGCGATCGTAGAGCCGATCGAGGCGCTACGCGTCAAACAGCGCGAGTATTTGAGCGCGAGTTTTGGCGAGGCGGCGAATATCGTTATCGCGCCGTCGATCGATCGCCTCCGCGCAAAAAGCGCGTTTGTTTACGCCAACGAGCTGTTCGACGCCTTTGTTTTTGAATTGATCGACGGCGAAAAAATGGCGTTTGTCGAGGACGGGCGCGTTGTCTGGCGCGAGGCGAGCGAAGATGTTATAAATCGCGCGCGATCGCTTGGAATCAAGCGTGGCGAGTTGTTTTTGGGCTACGAAGCGTTTGCCGCCGCGCTTAAAAACAGCTTCGATCGGTGCGAATTTCTCGCGTTCGATTATGGCGATTTGCTGCCGCGAGGCGATTTTTCGGCGCGGATATACGATCGTCATCAAACGTTGCCGCTGTTTGAGCCCGCGTCGCTTAAACCTTACTTTAAGCGCGCCGATCTCACCGCCGACGCTCCGTTTTGGCATATCAAAAAGGCGTTTTTGGACGCGGGATTTGAAAATGTCGAGATCGCCAATCAAAATACGGCGCTGCTGGAAATGGGACTGGACGAATTATTGGCGATTTATCAGGAAAAAGCGGGATTTGAAGCGTACAAAAAAGAAATCGGCAGGGCGCGAACGCTGATCGACCCCGCCGTGATGGGCGAACGATTTAAGCGGCTT